>CAXHNU010000004.1:0-8924 GCA_964017555.1 uncultured Butyricicoccus sp.
ATTGTTCGACAAAAACGGTTTCCCCTGCAAGAGAGAGGCCAGTATATAATTTTTCTGCACCAGAATTGGGTTGGGAAAAACATGGTATCTCAAATCCGCGTAAAAGTGCTATCATACTATCTGCTTCAAAAGTTGTTGCATTGTGGGTAAGCGGCACAGGCTGTGCAGGGCGGCAGATATCGACAGGTTGGGGACCAAGTGTATCAGTAAGCATTGCGCCGCAATCGGCGCAATGGGTAAATCCCTGCCGGTATTCTACCCGGCAATGCGGACACCATGGCATAAAAACACCTCCGTAAAAATGTGGTTTTATTTTGCCCAGCCCAAACTGCGCTCAACTGCTTTTTCCCAGCCGGAAAGCAATGCCATTCGGCGGGATTCTGGCATTGCAGGCTGATATGTTTGATCACAGCGCCATAAGTCGCGCAATTCTCCCCGGTTTGACCAAATGCCCACAGCAAGCCCAGCGAGATAAGCTGCACCCAGTGCAGTCGTTTCCTTTATTACAGGGCGGCAAATTGGACAATGGGAAATATCAGCTTGGAACTGCATCAAAAAGCTGTCCCGGCTTGCGCCGCCATCTACACGTAATGCTGTCAGCGGCGCATTGCAGTCGCGGGACATCGCACGAAGCAAATCATTACACTGGTATGCAATGGATTCCTGTGCGGCACGGATGATATGTTCCCGTGTTGTGCCGCGGGTCAACCCAATCAGGCAGCCCCGTGCATACATATCCCAATGCGGTGCGCCAAGCCCTGTAAAAGCAGGCACCAGGTATACGCCCCCTGTATCTGCAACTTTTGCGGCATAATATTCTGCGTCACAGCTTTCGCGAAAAAATCGCAGTTCATCCCGCAGCCACTGGATAACGGCACCGCCAACAAAGACGCTTCCTTCAAGTGCATATTGAACTTCATCACCAATTTGTATCGCAATGGTGGTAAGCAGCCCATTTTCACTGGCAACCGCTTCATTCCCGGTATTCATCAGCAGGAAACAGCCTGTGCCATAAGTATTTTTCACATCGCCAGCAGAAAAACAAGTTTGTCCAAATAAAGCAGCCTGCTGGTCGCCGGCAATGCCAGCAATCGGGACTTCTGCTCCAGGGAGGGGGACTGTTCCATAAATCATGCTGGAAGGGCAAACTTTGGGCAGCATGGCACGGGGGATATTCAGTGCATTCAGCAAGGTATCATCCCAATTCAGCGTATGGATGTTATAAATCATGGTGCGGGATGCGTTGGTTGCATCAGTGATATGGACTTTTCCGCCTGTTAATTTCCAAATCAGCCAGCTATCCACAGTGCCAAATAGGATATCCCCACGTTTTGCTTTTTCGCGCGCGCCATCAACATGGTCAAGAATCCATTTGATTTTGGTGCCAGAGAAATAAGCATCAGGGATTAGCCCAGTTGTTTGACGGATGTAATCCCGCAATCCCTTCGCACATAAATCATCCACAATCGCCGCAGTACGGCGGCATTGCCAAACAATGGCATTATAAATTGGTATACCTGTGGCACGATCCCAAAGGATTGTTGTTTCACGCTGATTGGTAATGCCAATAGCAGCAATATCCTGGCTGGAAACGCCAGCTGCAGCAAGCACCTCCATCATCACGGCATATTGTGTGGAGTAGATTTCCATTGGGTTTTGTTCGACCCAGCCTTCACGCGGATAAATCTGGGAAGTTTCCCGCTGGGCAGAAGCAATCATATGTTGGTCTTGGTCAAATAAAATGGCGCGGGAACTGGTTGTGCCTTGGTCGAGTGCCAAAATAAATTGGTTCATAGCAAAAATCCCTCTTTCCAAATGAATATGGTCTTATGATACCGTTTGTACAGGGATGTTGTCAAATGGGAATCATCTTGCACCATCCATGCGCCATATGCCCTTCAATATATTCCACTGGCACTTGATTGTATGCGTCCTTCATCCTTGTTTTTTCAGATTTTCAATCAAAATGCGGTTTGTTAGTTTGATTATAGCATGGGTGAGGATGCAATTCAATCTGCTGGTTTAAAATTGCCGGAATTTCAAAAAAGAAAATAGCGGCATTTAATGATGTAAACTGTGTTAAACCATATAAAATTGATTTCTGTGGGAAAAAGCAGCCATAGCGTTGCAACTTGCGCCAGTTTATGATATGATAAAAATAGGTATAGCAACTGATATGCCATATCATCTTCAATAGAGCAAAGGAAGTAGTCATAAAAATGAGCGATAAAAAAACAATCTTTTCTGGGGTGCAGCCTTCTGGTAAGTTGACCCTTGGCAATTATTTAGGGGCAATTAAAAATTTCCAGCTTCTTCAGGAGGAATATAACTGCATTTATTGTGTTGTGGATATGCACGCAATTACCGTGCGCCAAGAACCCGCTGCACTGCGCCGCCAAACGCTTGAAGTGCTTGCGCAATATATTGCCTGCGGCTTAGACCCAGAAAAAAGCATTTTGTTTGTGCAAAGCCATGTGCCAGCCCATGCTGAACTTGCATGGGTACTCAACTGTTTTACGATGTTTGGGGAAGCTTCACGTATGACCCAGTTTAAGGATAAATCTGCAAAACACGCGGATAATGTCAATGTTGGATTGTTTGACTACCCTGTTTTAATGGCGGCGGATATCCTGCTGTATCAAACGGATATGGTGCCAGTTGGCGTAGACCAGCGGCAGCACGTGGAACTTGCACGCAATATCGTCCAGCGATTTAATGGCATCCATCCGGATACTTTTGTTATGCCCGAACCTTACATCCCGAAAACTGGGGCAAAAATCATGAGCCTGGCTGATCCGGTTCGCAAAATGAGCAAATCCGACGAAAACCA
Organism: uncultured Butyricicoccus sp.; assembly: GCA_964017555.1. Taxonomy (GTDB): domain Bacteria; phylum Bacillota; class Clostridia; order Oscillospirales; family Butyricicoccaceae; genus Butyricicoccus_B. Next base: position 2,831 of record CAXHNU010000004.1, read on the forward strand.
GAATGGATTTATCCTGCTGATGGACAAGCCGGAAGATATTATGCGTAAATTTAAACGTGCTGTAACTGATTCTGACAGCCGTATTATTGTAGCAGATGATAAGCCTGGTGTATCCAATTTGATTTCCATTTATGCGCTTGCCACAGGGCAAACAACCGAAGCGGTGGAAACAGAATTTGCTGGCAAAGGCTATGGTGATTTTAAACCTGCGGTTGGTGAGGCAGTTGTTGAACTGTTGCGCCCTATCCGGGAAAAAACAGAAGATTTGCTGAAAAATAAAGATTATTTGGAACAGGTTTATCGTGCTGGCGCGGCAAAGGCCGGCTATCTTGCACGAAAAACGATGGACAAGGTTTATCGGAAAGTTGGCTTTGTAAAGCGATAAAAAGATTTGTTATTTACAAAAATGCAAAGAAACTTTGTCATATATGATTGAGAGGATTTTGAAATCATGTCAGAATATCAGGTTATCTGGACAATCATTGGTGCATTTGTATTGTCTGGCGTGCTGGCTTATATGCTGACACCGCTTGTCAAACGGTTTGCTTATGCGATTGGCGCAATAGACGTGCCAAAGGATAACCGCCGTATGCACAAAAAACCGATCCCGCGGCTGGGCGGGTTGGCGATTTTTATCGGTTTTTTAGGCGCGATTTTGGTATTTTATCGCTTTGATATGCAAATGCTCAGCATCTTGCTTGGCTCTATGTTGATTGTGGTGCTCGGTATCTTTGATGATGTGCTTGCGCTTGGCGCAAAATTTAAATTTGTGGTGCAGATTATTGCCGCGGCAATTCCGGTTTGTGTCGGTGGGCTGCAAATCAAAGTATTTACCAGCTTCAATCCATTTTCCAGCAGCCCATATTTTTTCCTTGGTGTATTTTCCATTCCGGTTACAATTATTTGGATTGTCGGCATCACAAATGCAGTCAATTTGATTGATGGACTGGATGGGCTTGCGGTTGGCGTATCATCAATTGCATCGCTGACCATGCTTGCAGTTGGTTTGCTGAACAATGAAATTGGGGTTGCAATTGTGATGGCGTGCCTGACAGGCGCTTGTTTGGGCTTTATGCCATATAATTTTAACCCTGCTGAAATTTTTATGGGTGATACTGGTTCCACATTTCTTGGCTTTATGCTGGCAACCATGTCAATTAGCGGTTTCTTTAAATTTTATGCGGTCATATCATTTGCGGTGCCGCTGCTGATTTTAGGCTTGCCGATTTTTGATACCATTTCTGCCATTACCCGCCGTGTGATGGAAGGGCGCAGCCCAATGAGTCCAGACCGCGGGCACGTGCATCATCGATTGGTGGATATGGGCTTCAATGTAAAACAAGCGGTTGCGATTTTATATGCGGTCAGTGGTACGTTGGGGCTTGCTGCCGTTGTGCTGACGACCAGCGGCGAAGCAAAAGCAATGCTGTTATTGTTGTCTGTGATATTGGCGGTTTGTGTTGGCGGTTGGATATTGGTGAACCGGCGGCGTGCATCGCGCGCGCGTGTGCAGCAGCTATTAAATGAAGCAAGTTCTAAAACCAAAGAATCGCATGAGGAGGAAAATAATGGAAAGCATTAAGGTGATGACAATATTCGGCACTCGTCCAGAAGCCATTAAAATGGCGCCGCTTATTCATGCATTAGAAAAATGCCCGAATATCCAAAGCGTTGTTTGTGTAACGGCGCAGCACCGGCAAATGCTTGACCAAGTGCTGGATATCTTTCAGATAAAGCCGGATTATGACCTAGATATTATGGAACCGCGTCAAACCCTTGCCACAATTACGGAAAAAGCACTGCGCGGGCTGGATGGTGTGTTGGAACAGGCAAAACCGGATATTATCCTTGTTCATGGCGATACATCTACAACCTTTGCGGGAGCGCTTGCTGCTTTTTATCATAAAATTCCAGTTGGTCATGTGGAAGCTGGCTTGCGCACGTTTGATAAGTATTCTCCTTTTCCAGAGGAGATGAACCGGAAATTGGTTGGACAGATTGCGTCTTTGCATTTTGCCCCAACGGTTCGGAACCAACAAAATCTTGCAAAAGAATACATTACCAACGGGGTCTTTGTTTGTGGTAATACAGTGGTGGATGCAATTGGATTAACTGTAAAACCTGATTTCAAGTTCCGTGATGCTGCTTTGCAGACGTTGGATTTTCAGAAAAACCGTGTGATTCTAGTTACTGCCCACCGACGTGAGAATTATGGCGAAGCTATGGAAAATATTTGCCGTGCTATTGCGCGTCTTTCAGCGCAATATCCAGATGCACAGTTTGTCTATCCTGTACATCTAAGCCCTTATGTGCGTGAAACTGCTGAAAAATTCTTGGGTGGTAATCCTAATATCCATTTGATTGCACCGCTTGCGGTGGATGAAATGCATAACTTAATGGCACGATGCTATTTTGTGATGACTGATTCAGGTGGTTTGCAGGAGGAAGCCCCAGGACTGGGCAAACCTGTATTGGTGTTGCGGCGGGAAACTGAACGCCCTGAAGCCATAGAAGCCGGTACAGTAAAATTGGCAGGTGTAGAGGAACAAACAATATTGCAAATGGCATCCACTCTGTTTGACAGCAGAGAAGCCTATGAAGCAATGGCACATGCGGTTAATCCTTATGGTGATGGAAAAACTTCACAACGTATCGTGCAGGCAATTGAACAGTATTTCGGCAAACGGGCAGATGCGCCGGAACCTTTTGTCCCATGAAATTAAAAGCCCCTTTAATTGCGGCAATTGGTGCATTATTGCTGGTTGGTGCGCTCTTTTTAAGCCTGTTTTTATCAACAGCGGCATACCGCCCAGATGAATCTCAAATTGCATATTTATCCGGGCAGGCGCAGCCTTCTGAAACAGATAAAATTGCTGGACGCAATATGGAAATCATGGGCGGTGTTCAAATTGATCCCAATAATGTCCAGCGCGTGATCGCCAGTCTGTCACGGGCGGAAAGTTATATTGCTACTGTGACTAGTCGGCTTTATTATGGTGAAACTTCTGGTATCCGGGTCAGCCGGTTGTCGGTGCGCAATGGTGCGCACCGAATTGACCATTTGTCCCAAACAGGCACAGCAGAATATACCGAATTATTATATAATGGTGTATATTATGCTTGGCGCAATGGGGCAGGACGTTATTATCAGGGCGTGCAAGGGGATTTTACCACCGATCAACAGGCAATGCTGCCGACTTATGAAACAGTTTGTGCTTTGCCGCCAGAGCAAATCATTGGTGCGGCTTTGGTGCAGGAAGGGGAAGAACTGTTCATTACGGTAGATACCCAGGATGGTACAAATATTGGTATTTATAAGATCTCCGTGCAGACTGGGCTGTTACGGACTGCCTCCTTTTCACAGGATGGCAAAATGACCCGTGCGGTGGATGTCGCTGTCAGTGCGGAACAGCCGCTGGATGCCTTGTTTATCTTGCCTGGTGAATTTGTACCAGTTTACGGTACAGAAAATAAATTAAATTAAATAAGTTTGGGTGTTTTTATATTTATGGAAAATTATTTGGGCATATCAGAACAAACATATGCGCTCGGCCATGCGGCTGAGCGCAAAATTGCGCCTTATTTTGCGCGGCTTGAACAAATTTGCGACCGGAATACAGAAAAAGTATTAAGCGCATTTCATCGCCACCGGGTATCTGACACCATGTTTGCTGGAACAACTGGTTATGGATATGATGACCAGGGAAGGGATACGCTGGATAAAATTTATGCGGATATTTTTGGCGCACAGGCAGGGCTTGTGCGCATTGGCTTTGTCAATGGCACCCATGCGTTATCCTGCGCCCTATTTTCAGCGGTACAGTCAGGAGATACCATTTTAAGTGTAACCGGCGCACCTTATGATACTTTAATGAATACCATTACAGGTGATTGCGCAGGCAGCATGAAACGGTATGACATTGCTTACCGTCAAGTGGATTTACAAGATGGTTTGCCAGACCTTACTGCCATCCGGCAGGCGGCAGCAGATACCAAGATTAAATTGGTGTTCATTCAGCGTTCGCGAGGCTATGCGGTGCGCCAAACCTTATCTTGTAAGCAGATTGCCGAAATTTGTGATACCATAAAGGCGGTCAATCCCAATGCCGCGATTTTGGTGGATAACTGTTATGGCGAATTTACTGAAACATTAGAACCGACTGTGGTTGGGGCGGATTTATGTGCAGGTTCGCTGATTAAGAATCCAGGCGGCGGGCTTGCGCCGACAGGCGGTTATATTGTTGGACGTGCTGATTTGGTGGAAAATGCAGCATACCGACTGACAGCACCAGGGATTGGCGGCGAATGCGGCTGTACCATGGGGCAAAACCGGATGTTATTTCAAGGGCTGTTTCTGGCGCCACATATCACAATGCAGGCGATAAAAACAGCAATTTTCTGTGCACAGGTTATGGAGGACTTGGGTTTCACCGTAGATCCGCTGCCCGAAACCCCGCGATATGATATTATCCAGACCATTGCGTTTGGCGCACCAGAACCATTGCGGCGGTTTTGCGAAGGGATACAAGCTGGCGCGGCAGTTGATTCTTACGTGACGCCGGAACCATGGGCAATGCCAGGGTATGATGACCCTGTGATTATGGCAGCGGGTGCATTTGTGCAAGGGGCATCAATTGAACTTTCCGCTGATGCACCTATGCGTGAACCATATGTATGCTATATGCAGGGTGGGTTAACATATGCTTCTGGTAAAGCAGGGATTTTGCTTGCCGCAGATAAACTGATGAAACAAAATAAAAAATAACTGCATAAAAAAACGCCTGGTATGAAAAAAATCATAACAGGCGTTTTTTGCTGTTTAACATTAGAACTGTGGGCAAGCTGTTTGCCCGCTGAAACGGGTGACAACAAATGGATAACTTTTCATGGCGGCATCAATGCCGATTTCGCTTAAAAGTTTGACGAAATTGGTACAAACCTGCATATCATGGTCGTGTTGTGCGATTGATAGTTTCATTTTTCCGCCATAAGAGCTGATTAACATACCAAACGGCTGGGAAGCGCTGGGCAATACTGCACCATAATCCAGCACATAAGGGCGCATACAATCGGGCAGTTTAAACTCGCCGACATTGGTAATCAAAAAGCTGTCCCCATGTACAAAGTTATGCACTAAAGTTTGTGCGGCAGTTTCTTTTTCTGCAAGTGGGATATCCCGGTTATGAATTTCGGAGCAAGCATCACTTGCAGCTTTCGCACGGTAGAGCAGTAATTCAGGCTCCATTTGCGCTTTTAAGAAGTCTTTGGTTTTTCGGAATACTTCCGGAAGTGGTAAATCTTCATAAGCCGCTTCATATGGTAAATCCAGAAAACAAATAAAATACCGATTGGTGACACTGGGTACATAAGGGTGTAAATCCACTGGGATTTGTGCGATAACAGGTTTTTCAGAACCTTGCCCAAATTTTTGATAAAATGCACGGCAAAATAACGGGGATATCATGCTTAATGGCGATACACCATATTCATGTGTAGCAGCGCGCAAAGACTGAAATGGAAATGTCACTTCAGTCACAATTTCTGGCGCGTCTGCCAAATCGCTGAGCGCATCAGCATGAAGCGCTTCCGGCTTGGTATAAATGCCTTCAGAGGAGTAATTCTCATCCAGCTTTTGATAGGCATCTTCGCTTTCCTCTTGTGAATAGAAAGTATCCAAAGTGCGGACAGTGCCATCATTTTCAACTGGATGCCCACAATGGCGCAGGTAATTAAATAATACACAACGGATAAATTCTTCAAATCCGCGCCCATCACTGATGCTGTGCTGATATTCCATAAAAATTTCGTCATTCTGGTACCCGACAAGGAATAAGTACCCATGGGTATCTTCCGACCCAATGGCATACCGCATGGTCTGCCCATCAAATGGCAGTACAACCGGGTCAGTGCTTAATAAACGGTAAACATATTGTGTTTTGCTTTTTTCAATACCAACCATTAAATAGGGGAAGCGCAACAAGGCATCTTTTACCGCTGCCAGCAAATGTTCCGGGTTTACAGGCTCGGACATACGGATACGGTGGCGCGGTACACAGGCACAAATATCCTGGTTGACATAAAGAAATATCTTTCC
>CAXHNU010000004.1:8934-20313 GCA_964017555.1 uncultured Butyricicoccus sp.
ACAGGCTCGGACATACGGATACGGTGGCGCGGTACACAGGCACAAATATCCTGGTTGACATAAAGAAATATCTTTCCATAGCTGTCTGTGCGGAGCAGAGGATGATTCAACAAATCCATAAAATTCCCTCCTAATAAAAGATAACCGACAAATCTAGGCGAAAATATCGGTTAACAAATCATAAATATCTTTCATGTCAATTATAGCGCGCCGTTTATCAAACGTCAATGAAAAGCAATGCAAAAACGGCATTTTCAGCAAATTTACGAATCAGAGAGGAAAGCGCATCGAAATATGCCAGGGATATTGCCATAACTCACATCAAAATACCCGAAAATGCAATAAACAATGCCAGACAGCACAGATTTTACATCTTATATGTTGTGAGATAGCAGCATACAATACTATCAGCAAATCCCCAAAAACCAAATTACAAAGGAGAGTAAAAGATTATGTCTACTCAAAATGGTTCTAACAAAGCGATGGTACCGGAAGCACGTGCGGCAATGGACCGCTTTAAGATGGAAGCTGCGTCAGAAGTCGGCGTGAACCTGAAGGAAGGTTACAACGGCGATTTGACTTCCCGTCAGGCTGGCTCGGTAGGCGGTCAGATGGTTAAGAAGATGTGACCCCGACGACCTTCGAGTTTTTGCAGAAAACGCATGGTGCTTTCCCCGGTGAAAATACGGACTTCTAAACTTAAATGGTCGGTTTCTGGGGTTACAAAGATACGGTCAATGTATTTTTGCACAAAATCACGGGTGATAATCCCGTCTTTTGCATCTCGTGCGGCTGCTTGTAACGTTTCCCGCAAGTTGCGGAAATGTTCCTGCATTTCTTCCTGCCCGAGGGTTTGCTGTTCCAGTTCATAAAGTTCACGTTCGGCTTGCTGGATTTCCTGATCACAAGCCGCGTTCATAGAAAGAAAATCACGGTCGCTGAGTTTGCCTTCCGCATTAAACCCAAGCAGCTTATTTTTCTTTTTATTTGCCAGCTCAATTTTTTGCTGCAAGCTGTGCATGGTTTCAGCTGTATCACTTTCTTCATTTTTCAGCGAACGGTACATGGCAAGATAACGGTCGATCATCGCTTCCGCATCAGCCTGTGTATCTTGGAAAACGCTGAACAAAAGCGGTTTTAGCTCATCTTCATAAAGCGCGACAGAAGGGCAGCTATCCGCACCATTTTTTATTTTGCCGGAACAAACCCATTTGCTGTTTATTTTCCCATGTTTGTCTTTGGAGTCGCGGCGGTAATATGCCGCGCCGCAATGGGTGCAAAATAATTTACCGGTCAGCAAATTGGCATGGCGGCATTGGTTCTGACGCTGTTTGACATCTGTGCTGCGGCGGCTTAGGACAGCATTCGCGGCATCCCAAAGTTCTTCTGACACAATTGCTGGCACAATTTCGCCGCTTTCATCTTTGAACATTACCCATTCCTCCGGCGGGAGGAATTTTTGTTTTTTGGTGAACATATCAACCACACGCACTTTGTTGCCAACATAGTAACCTTTATATTTGGGATTGGAAATCATGCCTGACATGGTGGTATGCGCGATTTTTTTGCCATTATGATTGCGATAGCCTTTTTCCCAAAACAAGGTTTCCAACTGTTTCATGCTGTATTGGTCGGTTGCATAGAGGGTGAACAGTTCCCGCACCATCTGGGCTTCATCTTCGTCAATGACCAGCCGCTTGTTTTCTTTGCGATAGCCAAAGATACGGCTGTTGCCAAGGACAACATTATTTTTTATTGCTTGTTGATGACCAAACTTGACACGGCTGGATAGTTTACGCAGCTCATCCTGCGCAATGCCTGACATAATGGTTAACCGTAATTCGGAATCTTCATCGAATGTATTGATATTATCATTTTGGAAGAACACACCAACACCGGCGATAAGCAGTTCACGGGTAAACTGAATGCTGTCCAATGTGTTACGGGCGAAACGGGTGATTTCCTTGGTGATAATCAGGTCAAATAAGCCTTCTTTGCCATCGTGTATCATACGGTGGAAATTTTCGCGTTTTTTTGTTGTCATGCCAGATAAGCCTTCATCAATATAGCCATCGACAAAAGTCCAAGCTGGATTACGTGCGATTAAATCCTGATAATAGCCGATTTGGTTGTCCAGTGAATTTAATTGTTCGTCACTTTCGCTTGAAACACGGGCATAAAATGTTACCCGGAGTGGGATGTCATAAATTGAGCGGGTGCGTAGCTGCTGACGGATGGTATGCAAATCCATCTGGCTGGCTCCTTTCCGATTCGTTATATCATTATCAGTATAACATGGTGTATGCAAGAATGCAATGCAGCATGAAAAGAAGATTCCTGAAAGGTATGTACCGATTCAGGAATCTTTTATTCAGTAATCTTAAATTAAGCTGGATTGGTGCCTTTCACGCTGTTTAAACATAAAATTCCTCCATAGTATCCAGGCACAGGCAGCCAAGACACCCACCTTTGAATACACAGCCACAATCAATATCAATCCATGTTCCCTGCTGGAGGATTTCGTCTTTCCCACTTAAAATGCGGGTAGGTGTGTGCCCAAAAACCAGAGTTTTATCCGGATAATAAGTTGTGTTCAAATTGGGTCGCCCAAACAGGAAATCTGGCAGTTCATATGAATCCAATGCTTTATTGGGGGAGAAACGATCCAGTGCGGAATGCAGCAGTATAAAAGATTTATCTTTGACCTCCAGCTGAACGAAAAGCTCCATTTCCCGCAGATAGTCAAGAATATCCTGGCGCTCCTCTTGACTGAGCAGCGCCAGGCTTTGAATGGTAACGCTGCCCCCGTTTGCGATCCATTCACTTAGGGCAGCAACTTGGGACTCGTCCAAGGCTTCCAGACTCTGGACAGTGACTTCCTTCATCAGCCATGGAAGGCATACGGCAGCAGTAAATTCATGGTTGCCTAAGAGTGGGAATACATTGGGGCGGAACATCATATCCTGTAAAATTTTGATTCCATCTGGGCCACGATCTATCACATCCCCCAGCACGTAAAGGGTATCTTTGGGCATAAATTCAATGTGTGTCAGCATTTCTTTGTATTTATCAAAGCAGCCATGGATATCAGACATTACATAAGTGATGGCTGCATCACCTCCTACTGTTTTATCAGATTTTCTTGGGTATTATTTCTTGAAGGAAAACCGCTTGGCAGTTGCGGAACAGGTGGCAGATAGGTTGATTTTGTCAACTGCTTTTATCCTAACCGAATCAAACCGCCATCCTGAGGCTTTACCATAATTTCGCTGATACCGTTTTCAATTTCGGATTCCACATAGGCGTAAACCAGACCAGAACTTTCAATGTATTTTCGCTCACTTTTCCAGTCCGAGGATGTGGGAGATACAAAAAGCAGGCTCCAGCATTCTCCCATTAACGGGTTATCTGTCAACAGGACATGATAAACCAAACATTCAAATTCTTGCTCAAATTTTTTTACCCGCTTTCTGATTTCATCATCATTAGGTTGAAGAAATACCTGATCCCCAAACTGTTGGGAAAGAAAAATTGAGCCGTTTTGTGCAAAGTCCTGCGTAATTTTACGATCTAGGTGTAAAAGTTCCATGCGCTGGATGGATTCTTGCTGCATTTCCTCCATGGTTACTTCTTTTTTGTAAATTGACATCATATTTCCCCTTTCTTTTTTATCCTGATTCGACTGTGTTCTAATAACAGTATAACATATGGTTGCATAGAAATGATATAGAATCAAGGATAAAGCACAGGGTTTACACAATCAGTCAAAGAACAATAAATAATTGAAAATGGGGGTGTTATCAGTACTTCCATTTTAGAACAACAGGGTATAATTTATGTGCAATGGCGGCTAACCGCTGTGTATCCTCCTTAATCACATAATTTCGCAAGTATGTTTCAAAAATAACCCGGATATATAATTTAGGTTTAAATCGATTTGCATGATCCTCAAAGGATACCGGTTCTGGATAAGAGTATTTGGGGATATTTTTAAGTAAGTCTTGTAAAGGAAGCGTATTGCAGCAGGTGTTCCAAAATTTATCATAGGCAGCGCGGCAAGGCTGCGAAAGCAGTTCGCGATATTGATTTATCCAAAGTGGATTCTGTTGTATTGCGGTATCAATGCTGCGGGTAGTAAAGGCAGGATTTTTATCATGTTCCTGCATCCAGTGGAAAACTTCTTCATGACAAACAGTTGGGTGTTGTGGGTATATTTGATTGCATATTGGTTCAAAATAAGCATGATGCAGACACTGTTCGAGTGCGAATACATCCTGTGTAAAGGTATTAGGCTTGCCATCTGAAATGATAGCAAAGGAGGGATTATATCCAGTAAGGCTGCAAAAAATTCTATCCCAAGATTGTAGGATTGCTTCTTTTTGCAAATTGTCAATTTCTAATAAGTCACAATGCTTGATGAAAAAAGTGCGCAGCCGAAGATATAGTCCAACAGTAAAACGTTGCTGTGTTTTGGTTTGAGATGCAAGAGGTGTATTATGCAATAATTGGGTTAAATCCCAATGCCGGGATGCACGCGAACTAAATTGATGTGGCGTATTGATAATTGTCAAAAGCAAAATGAGTGGCGCTAGTGGAATAGTGGGCGCTTCTGCTTCTTCTGATAGAGAAATAGAAAATAAATTGCTGTTAATGCAGGTGTTTAATAATTGCTTAACAAAATCATGATGCGTTTGGGGACGAATGCGTGATTTTATCGCAGTAAAGTATCCCACAAGGATTTGTAAAAATTCCTCTGTGGCGCTAACGGAGAATTGGCAATCGTGGTCAGACCAATGTTTAAGCGTAAGGTGACAGAGTGTTTCATGCTGCAAAGACGTGTAGTTATCAACAGCATTTAATATATATTGAAGATTTTTATTGATTTCTGTTGACAGGAAAGTTGAATCAAATGTCAATATATCGTGTGCAGTGGTAATTTGGCGTGCAGATGGTACAAACCTACCAATTTGCTGGGAAGAAAATTTCATTCTCTTTACAAGGGAAAAAAGTTCATCACGCTGAGTCAATGTATCAATGAAGACATGTAAAACACGGTTAAAAAGCATACCAAGCGTATGAATACCATGTAGCAGGGGAGCAGTAGAAGAAGTGTTGATTATATTATCTGCAGCAATATTAGGCTTTAAAGTGATAAATTCGTTCATAAATTTACACTGTAAAGGTTTTAACAAATCATCTTGATTGGAAGATATGGTGGATTTTTTGGCTGCTATTGATGAAGCGAGTTTACGTAAGGAATCCTGGATGGTATCTGCAAGTTCACAAACTGTCATCCCATGCAATTGCGCCAACTGTTTATAACAGTCCCAAAGTTGATAGTAATGATTATCATGAGAAACGTCTTGATGTGGGTACGCTAAAAATTTTCTAGCGCTACTGTAATCGAACAGCTTTTTTCCTGCAACGCCCAATCCAACTGCAAAATCAATTGCAAATGTGTAATCCTTATCTGGTGTAGAAGAAAGCTGCAGATATGAACGGAATTGTTCGCTTAATGACAAAGAATCTGCGGGCTGCTCCAGCGTCCGAAAAGCATCAAACGCAAAAGTAGTTTGGACGATTGTCTGTTCAAACAGATAGTGGAAATTATCTGTTGGTGAAAAATCGGGTCGCTGAATCTGGTGGTACAAATGTGCGATCATTGCGTGGGGACTATAAAGTAAGGGAAGCGGATTGTTTGGATATTCCTCACAAACAGTTTGAACAAATTTTGTAAGAAAATTCGTCACCTCAGTAGATACACACTTGATTGGAAAATACTGATTTTGAGAATCCGCCATTATCAGCTCCATGCAATGTGGCGGCTGTTTTTTTATATTATCTAAAAAATCCATGAAACACCTCGAAAAAATAATAAACAAAAAAACAGACAGAAATATGTGTATTTTGACTAAAAATCGTTCAAATTAAAGTGAAAACGAAAACATATAGATCCAATTAAAGATAAAATAAGTCAATAAAACTGAAAATGCTATTTAGAATTTAATTGGAACCCTGACAATGGGGTATACTGAAATTACAGGCTACAACAAAACCGGAAATAAGAAAGGATGGAAATATATATTATATACAAAATATAGGAAATAAGGATGTGGTTGTTTGGAAAAAAACACAGCGAAGTTGATATCTGAGCAAATTTGGTTGCGATATTTCAATGAATATCTTTTTCAAAGAAAGTTAATCAGTGAAACAGACCGAAATAGGATGATTTTGCTGATTGACACCGATAAAAGATACAGAAAAATCAACAATATCGCAGATGAAGGTGCTGGGTAAATGCGGGCAAGTTTATATTTCCCGCACTTATCTAAAAATTAAGGACGAGTACCCCCCAGACTTGAAAGGATGATAAAATGAAGGAAAAAGAAGTTATTTTTAAGAAAATCGACAATTTAATCAGGGAAAAGTTGAAAAATCAGCCGTTTCAGTTTGAAGCGCCGAAGGAGATGAGCTGGAATATTATAGATGATGAGCTGCCAAAATCTGTGCTCAAATGGATTGAAAATTATGAATACTTGTGTAATAAAGTACTTAAATTAGCAAAGATGTTTCACCTGCGAAAGTTAAGCGTTGCTGACACAGCACAAACAATATTTGACATGTTGCCTTTACCACTTCCAGAAACACAAATTCACCGCAAAAACGACATTATCAGATACAGAACCACGATTTTGCGACATAAAAAGGGCATTTTACTCTCGCTAAAGCTCATAAATTTAAGCGAGGATTTGGGCGATATTGCTGGTGTCAATCAATCCAAACTGGAAACAGCACTCATTGCAACTGTTCGCGGCATGATGAACCGCAGCGTGCAAGGAAGAGTTTTTGTTCTTGACAGAAGAATTGATGTTGTAAAAAATATCAAATCTAATACATGGGAATCTGGTTCTGTTTCTGAAGCAGAATTGGCAGAAGCAATTGACCGCATTCCGGACGCAATTTTGTTCGCAATCATTCATGCGGTGTTGGCTGTGGCAATGCCGTTGCTGAAACCAAACCGCAAACCATTCTATTTGCCTGCAATCCGCCTATCACCGGATTCAGAAACTGCGCAGGAACAGCTTCAAATTTTGCGCAGCGTGTTGGGTGGATTTGACTTTGCCTGCGCTCCGGAGAATCACTTTCCCTGCACATTAGAGCTTGCTTTGCAAGATATTAACAGCATCAGCACATTAGCCAAGGTGGAAGGATCACCGATCCTAGTTCGCGTGACCAAACCAAAAATACAGGCAAAACTGGTGGAAATGTTGCAGCAGGCGCATTGTTCGCTCAATGCTGCTGGCATATCAGAACATCCGTTTCAGACAGTGGCACTGCTAGTTGGAAATCGTCTGCCGCCTGACAATGTAGCACTAACGCTTGAATGGAAATCGCCAGAATATGCAGCTGAAGCAGATTTAGCCATGTTGCAGCAACGCATAAATTCGCTACTTGGGTGTTTGGAATTATTTTCTAAGGAAATCAACACGGGGCTGAAATATCTATTCCTGTATGGGCGAAGTTATCCAGAAACCTATTTTTTACATATCGCAAATACATTGGGTTTCATGCTGTTTGATGAGGAAGAACACGCGGAAGCCTTTACAAAAAGGGCTACGGTTTTTTTAAACAACATCCGCGAGCAAGAAATTGAAAAAGTGAGAAATTTTCAAAACGCAATAAAGATATTGAAAAATCTGGATGGGTACCGTGATGTCATTGCCGATTGTGTGAGTGAAATGAATCACAAACATTTTGGATTTTTTTATATCAAAAAAGACGGGCATCAATATATTTTGTTCGATCCAAAGGATGGATTTCCTAAATTTTGTGAAAGCAAATTAGGGCTTTCACCTGCGGAGGCAGGTGCATTCTGTGATTATCTGCATATGCAAAAAATCATTCAAAAACGCACAGAACCTGCAAGGGATAAAAGTGGAAATATGCAGCGCTTTATCTTTATCCCACTCAATTTCGTCTGTCACGAGGGTCAAAACGACTGTAACAGCTGATTTGCGTAGTAATTTAACTGCACGAATAAGTTGCGAAAAAACGGAAAATGCCTGAAAATACGCGGTAACAAGGGCGGTTACGTTGTTACCGCGTTACAGGTAAGTCGCATACCGTTACCGGCGAAGTAAAAGTATTATTAGAAAGGGATCAATCATATGAATATTAAAGAAGTAACAAAAATGCTTGGCGTTGAAAAACTTTATGAGTTTCAGGAGGACGTACTAGACCAATTATTGGATGGAAACGATGCGATTTGCATTGCACCAACAGGCAAAGGAAAGAGTCTGATATTCCAAATACTCCCGCTTTTGCTAGAGAAATTAGTTGTCGTAATCGAACCACATTTGGCACTAGAACTGGATCAAGTTGGAAAGCTGGAGCAAAAAGGAATTGCAGCGGCATACATAAATTCCCTTGTCACGGTTTCCGAACGAGAAAAAATATTGTGCGCAATTGAAGAAGGCACATTGCGGTTACTATACATTACACCAGAGATGCTTCAAAATAAAAATATATGTCACATTCTTCGTGCTAATCCTCCAGGTGCTGTCGTTATTGACGAAGCGCACTGCGTGGTCAAGCAAGGGATTGGTTTTCGTGAAAGTTATCTAGAAATTGATGCTGTAATTGGAACTATGAACCCTCGTCCAGTGGTTGCTGCTTTCACGGCTACGGCAACGAAGACAACAGCTAAAGGAATCATGTCGCAGTTACATTTAAATTGCCCATATGTACATAGAGAAAGTATCACAAGAACAAATATTCGTGTATCGGTTGTGGAGGTCGGGCATGGACTCGGTGGAAAAAAACAAAAAGCAGTTATTGAAAAAAGAAAGCGTGAATTGATTTGTAAGCAAATTAATAAAGTTAAAAATGGAAAAATCATAATCTATTGTAATACCATAAAGAGGGTAGAGGAGCTATGTAAATATCTGAAAAAGAAGAACTATCGTGCTGAATTTTACCACGGTCAATGCGACCGAAAGCAGGAACGCCTGACAGGATTCATCACAGGAAAATTCAAAATTATGGTTGCCACAAACGCTTTCGGGCTTGGAGTGGATATACCGGATATTAGGTTGATTATTCATCATTCGCCTTTAATGGGGCTGGACGACTATGTGCAGGAAATCGGTAGGGCTGGGCGTGACGGAAAAAAATCCAAGGCGTTGTTGCTCTGGCATGAATACGATTTTACAATAAATAGAAATTTAGTGAGGAAAGAATTTCTAAGGCTAACAAGAAGAGAACTCGAAGAAAAGCTGGAGCCAATACAAGCGCTTGAGGATTATGTAAAAAACTATCAACAATGCCGTTGGCAGCAAATGAGGAGATTCTTTGGGGAACCAGTGGGAAAGCGTTGCAAGTGCAATTGCGATTATTGCAAGCGGAAAGAGGCGTTGTGCTGATTTTGTGGATATAGGTGGTGGATGGTTCGCCACCTATTTTTATTGTTTTCCGCTTAATATGTATCATCTTTTTCACGTTTTCTTTTCACAATATCCAGCTAAAACACATTGAACCATGACTATTTGCTATTTTGAAAGCTGTTCAGCTATTTATCCTGAATTGAGTGAACTCATTCAAAAAGTTCACCAAACAGCATTATCTTTTGCTGATTATTCAACATAAGAATAACAAAATTCAGGAGGTTGTCTTTCATGGATATCAAAAGAGATGTTAAATTTGCATGCAATAAACTGGCTATCAAGAAGCTTCGTAAGCATCAGCAAAAACCTATCAATGCTATTCTGAATGAACAGGATACTTTGAGTATTGCACCCACATCAGCAGGGAAATCAGCCATTTACCAAATTCCTGCAATCCTACATCCGGATAAACCAACTTTAGTGGTCGAACCAACATTATCACTGCTGCATGATCAGGTGCAAAAGCTGAAATCGCAAGGTATTTCTGTAGAATATATTGATTCAACTTTGACTAAATCTGAACAGCAAAAAATATTAACTTCATTTGCAAAGGGGAATCTAAATATCCTGTACCTTACACCTGAACGCCTGCAATCTGAATCATTTTTATGCGCATTGAGCCATATTAGATTATTCATGCTTGTTGTGGATGAGTGCCATTGCGTACTGTATTTGGGGTATTCTTTCCGAGAAAGCTATCTTTTGATCGGAAAATTTGTTGATTCTTTATCCTATCGTCCAGTGATAGCTGCATTTACTGCAACAGCGTCTGAATATGATATAGAGCAAATTTGAAAATTATTATCTATGAAAGATACAGCGATATTTATTAATGATTTATATCGAAAAAATCTAACTTTTATTAAGAAATATGCAGCAGATCGGTCAGCGAAGCAAAGGCTATTGATGAAGTATCTTCGAAAGTATCACAACAATTCGACTGTTATATACTGCAATACTAAAATAGCTGTTGATGCAGTGTATGAATTTTTGCAAAAGAAATTTCCGGGTGAAGTTGTGAAATGCCATTCGGCGATGTCAGCGAAAAAACGGACTGAACATGAACTGGAATTTCTAACTGGTGAGAAAACAATTATGGTTGCGACTTCAGCATTTGGTATGGGCATAGACCTTGATGCACTGGATCTGGTGGTTCATTTCAATATGCCGCTATCTATTATTGATTATATGCAGCAGGCTGGGCGAGCGGGACGCAATGGTCAAAGGGCACATTGTATTTTACTTTATGATGACACAGATTACTTCGTGAGTCAAGGAATTTTATCTGATGTCCCGGATGAAACTGCACAAAAACGGGCATTAATGCGTCTGGATGAAATAAAAGACTATTGTGATGATAATGACAACTGCATGGCACAAATGCTGCTGTCATCCTTTGGTCAGAAAAGCAAGAAACCTTGCAATCATTGCACAAATTGCCAAAAGAGTCGGAGGAGCTGAACATGAAAATCAATATGGGAGTGCATACATATTCTGTTGGTATGATGCTGACAGCTAAACAATATCATATAATAAAAAGAAATATTCCTGAATTGGAACGCAAAGAAATTGATTATTTCAATAGCAAAGAATTTTTGTATTCTGGATTTAGCGAAAACCAAGGAATTAAAATCGGCTTGTCACACTTTGGTTTACTGTATCAATTAAGAATCCAAATTGAACCATGCCGTGTTTTAGGGAGTGACAATCCCACGGATCTGTATATACCAAACAAAAGAACATATCGAAAATTGGTAAAAATAACCGATGAGATATTGAAGAATTGCAAGGTTCCCCGTTCGATTGACAAAATGAAAATCTGCCGAATAGATTTAACAAATGACTTGTATTTTAATGACCATGAAATGCTGATGCAATATTTGCGGATTTTGAAAAAAGGTATGATTTTGCCGCATTATAAGTTGAAACGGTTCAA
>CAXHNU010000004.1:20323-50075 GCA_964017555.1 uncultured Butyricicoccus sp.
CATGAAATGCTGATGCAATATTTGCGGATTTTGAAAAAAGGTATGATTTTGCCGCATTATAAGTTGAAACGGTTCAACGAAAAGGAGAAAAAAGCAAAAGATCCGGTATCTGCGAATAAACATGCGTACCGTCAGCAATGCAAATCTGCTATTTTTACTGCGTATGATAAAACTGCACAGCTTGATATGATTGGTCGTGCAGATAACATTTTAATGGGTAAGTATATTCTGCGCCTGGAAACTGCTTTGAAACGCAACACCATGCAAAAACATTTGGGCAAACAATCGGACAATTATCATTTTCTAAAGACAGGAGCGGAAAAGTCACAAAAAGTGATCATTTGGTATCTGAAACGGATTTTTAAAGGCTGTACAGGTTCGCATGTATGCTATCAAGATGCTGTGGATAAAGTTAATGCGACATTATGGAAAGAAAAAACAAAGAAACGTCTTTGCTATTTTTTGCGCAAAGTCAGCGACAGTCAATCGTTGAATGCCGCGATTGATAAAACTTGTGAAAGGTTTCGCTTATCCAGCAGTCAGATGAGTCGATTAATGAAAAAGCTGGATCAACTGGACATACATCCAATCACATTACCAAACAACTGTAAGTTTGAGTATCTGAAAGAATTGAAACAGCATAAAAATTGACTTAATTGAAGATATTGTTATTCTGAAGAAGTTAATGATTTAGTTGTTTTGTAATGTGACCAGTCAAGGCACTGACTACAATGGTCACAATAGTGCTGAAAAGTGCGGATTAGTTTATTGGAACAATTAGGGCAAGTTGGATATGACTCTTCTCTATAGATAACAGGAAGTGGCTGTGCGCAGCGGAGTACCTTCATGATATCAACATTAGATAGAGAGGTTGGAAAATATGTACTTAATACAGAGGGAAACAGTATATCAGGGTATAGTTCGACAGCCAAAGAAAAGGGAATTTCAAAATGTACATAAACAGCAAAGTAAATGATCAATGTTCTCGGTGGTGGCATTTGCATAGAGGGGTCACCAATATAAACCGGCAGCAAATCTTTCAGAATGAGTGCGTTCCAACAAAGAGGAGTCAAGCGTTCAATTGCTTTTGCAACGGCATAAGGTGTTTTCTGAAGTTCCTTAGCGACATATGAATAGATGTGCTTTGTAACCTTGATATCATCCATATCAAAGTGCTGAGAAAATAATAAATGTTCTGCTATTTCTATGGCACAGGCAAGAGGGCGAATATCAGAACGAATAGATCCAAGAATTGAATGTAACATGGATTCTGGTTTTAACATAGAAAGACCACCTTTTATAGAGATACTTCTATGATAAAACAAAAATCGACATATTTGCGTTGGACGACACAAAACGACAGATAAAATATTTAAAGCAGACAATTGATAGATAAAGTTGCCCTAATATGTATATATTAAACTATTTTGCAGATATAATCTTATAAAAATTAAAACAACTAATCGAGAAAATTGTCCTTAAAAGATGTTTGTTTTTTCTCAATGAAAATTAATAAATCCGACTAAAATGAATATTAACAAATATTATATCAGCATCATACCATTAGTGGCATGGTGCTGTTTTTATTTGCGGAAATCTGAAATTTGACTCGACATTTCTCGGCAAATACCGCATAATAAAAAACATCTAACCATCTGGAGGGTGAAAAGATGATTATTACATTGCAAATGATCAATGAATATCTGAAAGAATGCCGGGAAATAAAATTGCTGGATGCAAAAACTGTTAAGGCATATCGAATCGATTTGCGGCAGTTTATGAAATATGCTGCCGTGCAAAATGTGGAACTTGACCGCGATGCGATCAATGATTATTTGAAATACATGAATGCCAAGTATAAACCAAGCACCGTAAAACGCAAAATTGCGTCATTGCGAGCACTTTGCACATACCTGGAGGAAAAAGAGGAGGAATCTGATAATCCCTTTATCAGATTCCATCTGAAACTCAATGAGCCGGAAGTTTTACCGAAAACCATCGCATTTCGCATTATCAAAGAACTGATTGATGCTGTGCATCAACAGCACCGCAAAAAACAAAGTTGTGTGCGTGATGCTGCTGTTTTGGAAATGCTTTTTGCAACAGGTGTGCGTGTTTCGGAACTGTGTGAACTGCAAACAGAAAATGTTAACTTGCTGGACGGCATCATCAAGGTGAATGGCAAAGGCAAGCGGGAACGCCTTATCCATATCGCGAATCGGGAAGTGTTGGAAACACTGCGGCAATATGTGCAGACCTATCAACCGGATAAAAAAGGTTCATTTTTCCTGAACCGGCATATGCGTCAGCTTTCCACGCAATCCGTGCGCAATATGATTTGCAAATACGTGGATAAAATTGGTCTTTCCACGCGGATTACGCCTCATATGTTCCGTCATTCTTTGGCAACGCTGCTGTTGGAAGAGGGTGTGGATATCCGTTATATTCAGCGGCTTTTGGGGCATTCTTCTATTTTGACCACTGAAATCTATACGCACGTTGATACAAGCAAACAGCGCGAGATTATGTCAACCAAACATCCGCGAAATAAAATTTCAGTGTTTGCATGAAATTTACACATAATCCAACCCATAAAACCCAATATTTTTCGCGCACTTAAATAGCCGTTTCACGCTTTTAGGAGAAGATTATAGCAAAAATAAAGGATAATACACGATTATCCACCAGTTGTCAATATTATTTTGAATAAAATTTTAGGCCTGTGTTTGTTAAATTTCTACAAAACAGAGGTCTTTTCGTCGTGCTTGTAACCAGAAAATGTTCAAAAAAACGCGCTGAATGAAGGATAATCGTGTATTATCCTGTATAGAAGGTTACGATTTCTGCTTGACAATAGCAGAAGCAAAATCTTCCCTAAAAATTTAGCATTGCACATGGAGGTGCGTTTTTATGTTGGCACTGACCGTCCGCGAAGGCGAATATGTAACAATTGGTAATGATATCGTCGTGCAGGTTCTGAAAACGGGAGATACCTTCCGCATTGCAATCGAAGCGCCGCGTTCGATGAAAATAGAACGTTCTAAGGTTCGCGAAATGAATGGAGATACTCCAGAGTGCATTAAGCGTGTACGGATGCAGGCACCGCCGAAAAAAGTCCTAAAACAACAGGAAAGATTGCTGACAAAACAGCAATCCACCTGAAATATTGCGCTTTTTCGGTAATTTAACTGGCTTTCAATCCAGTCTGCGCAGACTGGTTGAAATAGAACATATTGCGCCGCAAAAGTCCGGGAATCCTGGCCAGATCAGCCGGATGGCGTACCACAAACGGAGCTGATGCAGGGATTAGCAGAAGCTTAATTTCTAAGGAGGAAAAATAATGAGAATCCAGCATAATATCATGGCGATGAACGCCTACCGGAATTATTCCAACAATACTTCCGCATTGTCCAAGAACCTGGAACGTCTGTCATCTGGTTATAAGATTAACCGTGCTGGCGATGATGCAGCAGGCTTGGCAATTTCCGAAAAAATGCGTGCGCAGATTACCGGTCTGGATGCAGCCCAGAAGAATGTCAAGGATGGCATTTCGCTGGTAAACACCGCCGAGGGCGCAATGCAGGAAATCCAGGATATGCTGAACCGTATGGTTTACCTGGCTAACCAGTCCGCAAACGGTACATATGATGACCCGGTTGACCGTGCAAACCTGCAAAAAGAAGTTGAATCGCTCAAGAGCGAAATCGACCGTATTGCAGATTCTGCAAACTTCAACGGCATTAACCTGCTGGATGGTTCCAAGGATATGAATGGCGACCAGACAACAAAGGTTGATTTCAAGGCATTAACGGCTGGTGCAACAGCTGGCGCTGGCAGTCTGCCGACAGTTGGCACTGTTTTAGGCACAAATACTGTTTTGCACAATAATGAAACCAGCACCACTGGTACAGAATTTAGTGTTGATTTGCATAATGTTGCATTCAGCAATAAACAAGGCGAAAAACTGACTATTGAGGTTGGTTCTGGTACAAACGGCTTTAAAGTTGAGCTGGAGGCACTTGCTAATGGAACCGAGCTGGATGGTGCAGGAATTGCGGCAGCAATTAAAGCTGGTACTAATAGCAATTATAAAGTAACGATTACAGGTGGCGATGGAAACGCAGCAGCCACAGTTAGTGATGCGTTTAAAGTAAGCGGTCAAGATGTAAAGCTGGATAGCCAGTCGGGCTATCGTTTGACCTTTAAGCAGCAAACTGCGCCGACACAGGTCAGCGAAGAAATTAACGGTTCAATGGCTGTTAATATTACGAAAACGGATGCAGCAGGTCAGGCTGTTGCAGGTGTAACCAAGTTTGAATTTACGCTGGATCCGGCAACAATTACAGCTGGTCAGGTGTTGACTGTTGGTACTGCAACACGCGTATGGAGCGCAGCAGATGCAGCTGCTGATTTCGCAGATGTTTTGGAAGATATGGTCGGCACAGATTATGAGGTTGCAGTTGATGCTACTAGCAAGAAAGTTACATTGACAGGCAAGACTTATAATGCAAGTGCAACCATGGCTGTTGGTGTTTCTGACCGGGCGGATCAGGTTGTAAATGCAGCTAATGGAGCAGGGCCAGGTGGTGTGACTGCTGGTGAAACAACAACCGCAATGACAGGTACGGTCGCTGTTGGTGATGAAGTTGTTATTAAGATTGGCAATCAATTCTTTGACGCATTTGATGTTGCAGCTTTGGGGCAAGCAGGTCCTCCAGCCGTTCCTGCGAGTGTAACTTTGGAAATTGGCGGTGTAGCACAGACAGGAATAACTGCGGAAATTGATGATAGCGGCAAAATTGTTGTCAAAGATGCTAATGCAGTTTATGGAAACGATACAGTTACAGTTTTCTATGATGGTGCTGCTGCAGGTGAAAGCTTAGGTGGATTAAATGGTACAGCGGGTACACCAGCAAAGGCGGAATATGATCTCAGTGGCTGGACCAGCGGCACACTGACTATCACAGATAAGGATGCTACTCCTGCTGTTACCAATCCAGTGTCAATAGCTTGGGATACAGATCTTGCAACAAGCATTGCAAATGCAGAGGCAGATCTTGCCAGCTTAGGCATAACTGCAACCCTTACTGGGAATACAGTTACTTTCTCTTTTGACAATAGTGCGGCAGCGCCGGCTGCGCTTGATGTACGTTATAGGAATAATGCTACAGTCGATGTA
This sequence comes from uncultured Butyricicoccus sp., assembly GCA_964017555.1. Classification (GTDB taxonomy): domain Bacteria; phylum Bacillota; class Clostridia; order Oscillospirales; family Butyricicoccaceae; genus Butyricicoccus_B. Next base: position 25,503 of record CAXHNU010000004.1, read on the forward strand.
GAGAATAAAGGAACAACAGCAGTAACACCGTCTACACCCGGTTCATCAAGCCCAGTTGATTACAATAAGTCCACAACGGATATCAATCAAGTAACTGCTGCTGGTGCGCCTCGTCTGGCAAGCACAAAGTTCACACTGACCAAAGAAATGGTTGAGGATGGCGCAAAACTTCGCATTGGTGATGATGAATACACTTTTACCACCACACAGGGCGCAGATAAAGGCGTTTACATTGGTGATGTTAAGGATTTAGGCAATATCACAAATGATGAGCTCAATCTGATTGCGAAGCGTTTGACCGATGCAGCAGCGGATAACGCAGTGTATACGGTTGGTAATGGTACAGGCAGTGAAATCACCCTGACTGAAACCACAGCACATGGCGCATTGTACACCAATACAGATGGTTCTTCTACTGATAACTGGGATCTCCGCACCGTAGATGGTGAAAAAGGTATTGAAGCATCACTTGGCTATACTGGTGTTACTAAGAGCAGTAGTATGGGTTTGTCCCTCCAGATTGGCGACACATCTGATAGCTTTAACCAGTTAAATGTTTCTATCGGTGATATGCACGTTAAGGCACTCGGTATTAAGGACATTAATATTGGTTCCCAGAAGGGTGCTCAAGATGCAGTCAGCATTATCAAGGATGCAATCAACTATGTTTCCAGTGTACGCGGTGATTTGGGCGCGATCTCCAACCGCCTCGACCATACCGCCAACAACCTGTCTGTTATGAAGGAAAACATCACGGATGCTGAATCTACCATCCGCGATACCGACATTGCAGAAGAAATGATGGCTTATACTAAGAATAATATCTTGGTACAGTCCGCACAGGCGATGCTGGCGCAGGCGAATCAGGTTCCGCAGGGTGTTCTGCAGCTTCTCCAGTAAGTTGCTTCTGGCACGCTGAACAGAATATTGCTGTAACATATCAAATTAGAGGTGGCAGGGGTTTTTCCCTGTCACCTTTATTTTGTATGGGTATCAATCCGGCAATTAGGGTAAAATACGAAAACAGGCTGCAAAAAACGGCTCAAAGTGAAAAGAAACCGCCTAAATATGGCGGTTTCTTTTCGTATTAGGATAAAAGTCAGATTCTACAACTGTCAGCGTTCCAGATAGTTCTTTAACATCTGTGCTGCTTGCGCTCTGGTAGCAAGACCTTTGGGGTCAAGGGTACTAGTGCTCTTGCCGTTGATAATACCATTCTCCACAGCCCAGTACAGCGCATCCAGCGCGTAGCTGCTGGCCTCGCCAGCATCGGAGAAATGCAGTTGTTTGTTCGTGGCGGTGGGATTGTCGGCGTATCGCCAGAGCATAACCGCCAGCTGTTCACGGGTAATGGAATCATTGGGGCCAAATAATCCGTTGCCATAGCCGCTCGCGATACCCCGGCTGGAAGCCCAGCGAATCGCCTCAGCATACCATGCCTTGTCTGCCACATCAGAGAAGTCCATTTGGTCGTTTACCAAAGGTTTCTCCTCCTTATTGAACAGGATCTGAGCAAGCTGGGCACGTGAGAGGTTATCATTCGGCGCAAACTGACCGTTATTGTATCCACTCATCAGACCACGCGCATTGACAAACTGCACTGCTTCATAGTACCAATCATTTTCGGAAACATCTGCAAAAGAATTTGTCCAAGATGTTTCGGTGGTTTGGGGGGGTTCTTCAGTGGTTTTGTAAGTCACTTCGATTTCTACTTTGCTGTTGGGTTGGGTAAAGGAGAATGTTCCATCCGGATTTTCCTTGACATCCACCAGTTTCTTATTTTGATCGGTAACAGTGATTTTATCCACCGCATAACCATTCTCTGGTGCAGGTTTGATTGTCACAGTGTCACCCCGCTTTGGGGAAGCGGGGGAAATGGTAATGCGCCCGCCTTCACTGGGCTGATTGATCGTAGGCGGATAGGACGTAGATTGGGTGTGTTTGCTGCCGCCTCCGCCGCCAGAAGAACCACTAGAGGAACTGCCACCTGTTGTTTCAAATACTGCTTTAATGGTCACATTTGCGGCAGGCATTGTGAAGCTATAACGGTTATTTCCCAAATCCTGTACAGGAATGTTCTGCCCTTGACTGTTGGAAACAGTCAGTTCGGACAATTTATATCCTGTGTTGGGACGAACAGACAATGATACATTGGTACCTTCGGCAGCAGCACTGGTATTGGCGCTAACCTCGCCGCCAGTTGTATTTGATATGGAGATATTGTAGGTTTCATGTTGACCAGAACCAAGCTTCGGGATAATCAAATACAGGGGTTCAGTTGTCAGCGTTGTTGCCGCTGTCCGCGCATTAAAGTTAAGTGTGACAGTATAAGTATACAAGCCATCCGCCGTTTCTGTGGGAGCTTGATAGGAAATTGTATTGAGGGTATAAGACAACAGATTGCTGACAGCCATTAATGTATCGCGGACAATGCCGGACATATACTCTTTGGCAGCGTCTTCATTCTGATAGGAATAGTCAGCGCGTTGGTCTTTCTCAATGGTTACTTTGTTGTAGCCTTCTGCCACGATAGGGATAACAATCGTTGCGGAATTGCCGCTGGCATCGCGCTCATTGGCACATTCGTAATCACCATCAGCGTTCAAAACGAAATTGTGACCTGTAGCGGGGATGGGTTCCGTCTGAACCACGCTGCATCTGGTGCAAGTGGAAGTCTGTTCGCCAGGTTCCGTGCAGGTGGGCGTTTTTATTGTAACAGGATCATTGTAATCATGTCCCAAAGCGGGGATGGTTTCTGTCTTAATATCGCCGCAGCCGGAACAAGTGGAAGTCTGTTCACCAGGTTCTGTGCAGGTGGGTGCTTTTGTCACCGTCGGTTCGCCATAGGAATGGGTGTGTGTGTCGCCTGGATCTTCACTGGGGTTGTCAGGATCCTTGATGACATCATCTTCGGAATTGAGGTGATTAGGAGGCGCGGCATTATAATGTATCGTCTTGTTGGCAAGCGTTGGTTTGATATAGGGCGTCAACAGACCATTCCAATCAGTTTCACTGCCGCCAAAGTATATATCAGATAGAACGTTACAACTTGTGAATATATCATGTGCCTGCGCTTCCTGACCTTCTTCGCCAAAATACTTAACGCTCTTGGGAATATATAAACTGCGAAGATTATGACAGCTAGAGAACATCTGTCCTCTGATTCGGTCAATATTCTGGGGCAATGATACGGAAACTAGCTTCTGGCATTGCGCGAATGCACCCGAGCCAAGCGCTACGTTTATATTGCTGGGAGCAAATGCCGCATAGGTCAAACCCGAACTCATAAATGCGCCATAACCTACATTCTCAATGCTGGCAGGTAATGTGATCGCATTTAGACTCATACAGGCACGAAAAGCTTCATTTCCGATTTCCGTTACGCTGTCAGGAATAGTGGCGCTCATGGTTTTACTGTTAGCAAAGGCATTATTTCCGATGCGTGTCACGCCATTTTCAATCACGATGTTCAAAATCTGATCCAGGTAAGCGCTCCAAGGCTGCGGTCCATCATCGTAGTCCGGTATTTCACCAGTGCCGGAGATCGTCAGCGTATTTGACTTTGACAGCTTCCAGTGAAGCCCTCCAGCAATATCGCCTTTTGCGTTCTCGTCCATTGGGTCATCGGGAGAAGTACCATCTTTTGTGGGGGTTCCGTTTACATAACGGGTAATCCAAGTGTCGGCGTTTTCTACCTCGGCTTTTGTCATCGTCCGCCCCCAATGGACTTTTCCGCTATAGTTTCCCTCGGCAAGTACTACGCCTACACTGTTCTTTTGCAGGACAATTACCGTATGGGCGTTGTTATTGGTTCGGAGGATATCGCCTACATGAACCTGGTCAAATGTGAATTGTCCTTTTGTATACATCCTGGCAGGCAGAGAGCCGAAAGCCACATCACTAAGTATGAAAGCAAATGCCGCACAGCCTACGCCACCGCGTACACCAACATTAGAGCCGCTGCCAGCGCCGTTCCAATTATATGAATTGGACATTGTATAAGGTGTGCTGTTCGTCCATGGAGTTCCCTCTGGATACGTTTTTTTCAGAGCATCTATGCTTTGATAAACCTGTGTTTCGGTGGGGTTAGTCGCAGTTGCACGCGAATCTGGTTCGGCTGCTAATGGCTGCACTTGTTCCTGTGTGGGGGGTGGCTGCTGATACGCATACACTTTTGGCACGGTGGATATACACAAACACAGCGTCAAAGCAGTTGAAAAAATCTGTTTTTTCAATTTTCTTGCCTCCAATCAATTTGTGGTGTCATTGTGTTGTAGCAGTTATTTTCCTTCCAATTTTAATATATCATTTTCCCCGTAGTTTGTCAATTCCGCGCAATACCGGGGCTGGAATTTAGACACAAATATACAAATTATACAAAAAAGCGTGTAGACGATAACCGCTGTGCGGTATTCAGTGTGGATAAAATCAACCTGTACGAGCTATCCAAAACCTTGGTTTATAAAAATTTTTGTGCAAATTGCAATGATTAGAGTTATGGTTTTAGAAAAACCAATCGTTTATTTATCATTTAGAACGATCTGGCAATCCAAAATGATTTGATTTGTCATATTTTAATGAGAAGTGGTTTTTGTGAAAATCAATTAACCCTTCATTTCTCATTTTCCCCAATTCTTTAGAAAGTGCGCTGCGTTCTAAATTCAAATAATCTGCCATCTGTTGACGGTCAAAGGGGATGGTAAATTCAGTGCTTCCAGCCCGCACCGACTGAAAAGAGAAATAAGAAAAGAGTCGTCCCCGTACTGTTTTGGAAGTTGTACAGAAGATACGATTGCTTAATGCAAGATTTTTTTGAAGAGAACACATAAAAAGATTGTGGTGCAGTTTTGTATACCATGACGTTTGCCAGTTCTCTTTCCGAAGCAGTGCGCAAATGTCAATCAAAAGAATTTCCGCGTCAGCGGTACAAATCACATCTACCATTAACGGTTCGTGACACAGCACATAAGTTTCAGCAAACATCTGTCCTATGGAGATATTTTGAAGGATGCTTTTATTTCCCCATAAATCGACATTTTCAATATGAACGTTTCCAGACAGCACAACACCCATTTCATGGATTAGATCACCCATGTGAAAGATTGTTTCCCCTTTGGAAAAGGAACATTGCCGCAAACATTGAAGGGAACATATTTCTTCCAATTCTTCTGGATTAATGTTGCGGAATAATGGTGAAGGTATGAAATTCATGATTTTCCTCATTTCTTGATTCATTTTGGGTAATATAACCACAGGGCAATTTTTGAAGTACTTTTCTGGATCTGCTATTTGTTGGATAGAACCGGAGCTGTTCAAGTCGATGCTGATCATAATTGGCACTGTGACGAAATTTTTTCACATTCAGTATAATATTTTCGCTTTGTGGATTATAATATCCCTGTTTTTCTCCCCAAAATCTCGATTTCGTGGTTATAACAACGGAAACTGTTTCGTCATTATAGTATCCTTTCAATAGAAAGTCAAGAAACGATCATCGGATAGGAGATAATAAATATGGTTCGTAAGATCATTGAGATTTGTGAGGAAAAATGTAATGGATGCGGAGCTTGCGCTAATGCTTGCCATGAAGGGGCAATTGGTATGGTAGATGGCAAGGCAAAACTGCTGCGGGATGATTATTGTGACGGTTTAGGGGATTGCTTGCCCACTTGCCCTACGGGCGCGATTACTTTTGTTGAGCGGGAAGCTACAGAATATGATGAACAGGCGGTGATAGCGCATAAGAAAACAAAACAATCCAGTGAAGTTCCGATTGGCTGCCCTGGTCAGCAGATGCGCCACTTTGAGCGGGCAAGGGCAGGGGAGCAAGCACCTGTGGAGATTGTCCAGCCTATGTCCCAACTTGGGCAATGGCCTTGCCAAATTAAGCTGGTGCCGGTCAATGCGCCTTATTTCGATGGTGCAAAGTTGTTGATTGCGGCTGATTGTACTGCTTACGCTTATGCGAATATGCACCAAGATTTTATGAAGGGCAAAATCACGCTAATTGGCTGTCCAAAGCTGGATGACATAGATTACAGCGAGAAGCTAACTGAAATCATCAAGCAAAATGATATCCAAAGCATTACCATTGTACGGATGGAGGTTCCTTGCTGTGGTGGCTTAGAGCTTGCAGCGAAAAAGGCACTTCAAAACAGCGGAAAATTTATTCCATGGCAAATAGTCACTATTTCTGTAGATGGACAAATTAAAGAATAGGAGATTGCAATGAAAAATATCAAAAAAGCAGAAGTGCTTACCTTAAAAGAGCAGATTAACTATCAAGAAGGTCAGGTGGTTAGTAAGACCCTGGTACAGAATAATGCTGTGAGTGTAACATTGTTTTCTTTTGATAAAGGTGAGGAAATCAGCACGCATGAATCTGGCGGTGATGCTTTTGTCACTTGTTTAGATGGGACTGGAAAGATCACAATTGATGGTCAGGAATATTTTTTGCATGAAGGTGAATCCATTGTAATGCCCGCAGGGCATCCTCATGCGGTCTTTGGTGAAGAACAGTTCAAGATGCTTCTGGTCGTTGTGTTTTGATCGGGATATCAAACACAAAGCAATTATATGCTGGATTGATGAGAAAAACCCCCAGAGGAAAATTCCTCTGGGGGGTTTTTGCATAGGTGCAGATCGTTTATTCACCGCAAAATTATTTGTTTCGCTCTATGCAGATATCCAAATAAATAAATGATCCAATTTATAAATAATATCCATGAGTCCCAAATAAAATGCTTTCTGGCTGATTATTTGGCGCATAGATTCCAATTGAATAACTTTCACTAATATAGCTTCCATAGGATTCCTTCAGATCAGTTATCATACATTTTACAGATGCAATATCTAATGGAAAAATAGTTTTTCCGTTGATAGATACTTCACAATCAGCAAATACCTCCACAGCTTCACACATATCATCCGAATCGTAGAACACATGACATATGCCAAAATCATCAGTTGTATTTTTGCTTAATTTACTTTTTCTGAACTCATTGTATTGTCTGCCAAGAATTTTCCTTACATCAGCGCGGGACATTCCGAATCGAATGCCATTGACTTCTTTCAAGGGTTTTGCAATCCACTTAAGCATGGATTTTTCCCTCCTTTTCTAATTTGTTGACATATTCCAGCATTTCTGCAATAGCACCATCATATTTATCATTAAAATGTTCATGAATATCATTGATATCCATTTGGAGTGCTTCACGAAAGTTTCCTTGGTCAATCAAATTTTTTTGCTGCGCACGATATTCGCGGGCTTCAATAGAACTGCCACAACTGGCAGTTTGCCTATGATCTTCTCTTTCCATTTTAATGGCAGGACCATCATTACGTTCTAATGGTGATGCACTATCAGCAGGCATATGATGAACTTCGTGTGTATTTCCTTCAGTGTTATCTTTCACTTCCTTATAGCTTCCACCATTTTTAGAAATCTCAAGCCGTTCATTTGTCAGCTTGAAGTGCTCAGAAGAAAGCCTGTCTGGAAGCTGATTTACCTCGCTTACTTTTCCAATCCGGTCAGGCAAACGGCTGACCTCAGAAATGGTCGTATGCGATGAGATTTCCTTAGCAATTTCAAACATCAGTATGTACCACCTTTCTGCATATATGGGATGAATCTATTGCGCAGGTCTGGGGTTTCAAATTCCCTGAAAATCATACGCAAAAGCGCATCCTTAATGTGTTTTACAAGCGCCATATCATGGATGCCATTCATACAGGCAATTTGCATTTCTACCTGTTCCATCGCTTTCTTTTCATCTGTTTCTTTTTCAAGGATCGCCATTAACTGTTTGCCTTCAAACAGGTTATAAGCAATAATCCCTTGATCATTAGCAGATAAGCGATTGCCTTTCAGTGCTTCTCGTAAAAGACGCTTGGTTTCCGTTGTATTGTTCAGATGGTCAATCCAATATTCGACCTGTTCACGTTCTTTTTCGGAAAGTAAATGGTCATCCGTTAAGTGGAAAAGATTATGGAAAAAGTGTGTAAGATATTCAGGTGCAGATGCTGGATGGAAGGTATAAGGACAAACATCCTTAAAATATGCGATTTTACACAGCACAGGTTCCAGCCAGTTGTTTTGGTACACCGCAGCAACGCCAAGCGGTAATTTTGCCAGTTCCGCAATCTGTTCGTCATTCAAAGATGCTGCTTTACCGACCAGCTCCCGGTCTGATTCATCAGGTAGCCGCATAATAATTTTCGTATTGGTATTGCGGATAACAGATGGATCCATTAATCCAGGCGCTTGGTCTGCAATGATAAACCCTTCACCATAAGTACGCATTTCAGCAATTGCATTTGCAATCATTTCAACAGATTTTCCCTGCAAATTAGCACTTTCTTGTGATTGTGCATCCGAAGTGCGGCGCAAAAGGTTATGTGCTTCTTCCAGTACAGTAATATGCCGAAGTGGTGCATTCATTGTCCCGCTTGCCATACGATATTCCTGTAATTTCATCACAAGAATACCCATTAGCAAGGATTTGGTTTCCATGGAACCAACCCGGCTGATATCTATGATCACATTCTGGTCAAACAGCTTTTCAGCAGGCAGTTCTGTAAAAGAACAGAATATTTGCCCATTGATGCCGTTTGTCAGGGAATTAACCCGTGTAACCAATGCCCCGATATAATCGCCTTTGGTATCCGCAGAATAAGCAGATTGTTCCATAATGATTGGCAATTCTTTTTTCAGATCATAAAAAGTCGGAAATTCGCCAGTTACACTGTATGATGCAGTTAAATCCCAGCCTTTATGCCGATAGGCTTGTTCTATAGCATCCTTTAAGACAGCAGGCATTGCGGCATACATAGGCCAGCAAGCATTAAAAATTTCCACCAAACGGTCAATATGCTCCAACACATGAATATCATCTGGGAAGGAGAAGGGATTCAACTGTAAAAGCGGTGTCTTTTTCGCGTTTGTGCCATAAACGGAAATATCTTTCCGTCCACCGAATACATTTTTATATTCGCCTTTTGCTGGTTCAATCACAAGGAAACGGATATCCTGCCGGCTGAGCTTGTCTAGCATTTGATAAACCGTATTCGATTTGCCAGAGCCAGTAGAACCTGTGATAAATGTGTGCATTGCAAGGGAATCCAGTCCAAGAGGAACTTTAGTACCGACATGACTACCAATTCCGGATATTTCGCCTAAAACAATCCCACTGGAGGAATCTTGGGTATGATATTGCACCACTTCTTTCCCAAATTCAGCGTGTTCAATAATTGGAAAACCACAAACAGAGCGCCGGGGAAGCCCCATATGGATTGCCAGTTCATTACTGCTCACCAGAGATGAAGCAGTAACTGGAAGGGTTGTATGTTCAGAAGAATACTGGAACACGGGATGGATAAAGTTTGTAATGTACTCACAAATCGTGGGAAGTTGTTTTGCGTGCTGACGTCCCCAGAAATTGATTGCAGATGTTTCAATCCCAGACTTTTCGCCTTTCATAATGGCTTTATATGTACCGGCTGCCATTTCGGCAGTTTCCTGGCTATCTGACAGGAAATATGACGCGCATTCCCACATGCCAAGACTTTCACATTCATTCAGTCGTTTCAGCTGCAAATCAATGCGTTCCAGAATATTCGTAAGCGTTTTATTCTGCATGGATAACTGCATATTATCCGAAGTCCCTGTGGATTGTCCCCAAGTCTGTGTTTGTGTACTGCTTTCACTCTGATTTGTGGCGTATGATTCCCCGGTTGTTTCAGAAACATTTTCCGTGTAACTTTCTGATTCTGAACTTCCATTTGTAGTTGTTTTAGGATTCAATGCACTAAGTCCCATACTTGCTGCTATAAGTCCCCCAGCGGCTGCCAAACTTGCCCCGCCAGTTAAAGGCGCGGCAACAAGACTTGCTACGCCAAGCGCAATTGAACCAATAGACTTTACTGCTGTTATTTTTGTATCTGCTTTTGTATCAGATGTATTGGTGGATGTATTGCGCGTGGTGCTGTGCCCAGTCTGGGAAGACTGGTTTGTGCTGTGTGAAGTGCCTGTTGTGCTTCCTTGGGAAAGGGCATCTGATATTGTAATCGCAGAATTTGTGCTATAACTCACCTGCATATTGGCAAATGGAGAAATAGACGTATAAATGGATTCATATGCTTTGCGGATTTCAGCAAGCTGATTTGAAGATGTACTTTTTGCCAATATCACCGCAGTATATTTTTGCCCTTGCATGGCAAGCACCAGTTTTTCAAGCCCCTGCAGAAAGTTATCATTTTCCTTGAAATCCTCGTCCTTATTCTGAGCAACACAGGAAACGCTGGTGATATTTTTAGAACAGATGCCCGCAAGGAATTTTTCCGCTTCTGGGTCAAGCAAATCTTTTGTTTTTACGCCAGGGAATTGTCCGCATAACGCGTTTTCCAAGGTTGCTTTCAAAGACTTTGTGGTGCGTTTATTATCAAAAGAACGTACCCCCATATAAAAATCTGTTTTCCTGCCATCGCTGTCAGCGATGATAAAAATACCACAATTCAGGTTTTGCACAGCGCTGAAAACAGAAGCAAATTTATAAGTCGCGTATTCTTCGCGCTGATAAACCATTTCTGTAATTTTGAACAAGCGGATTTGCCCAATTTGTTTCAGACTGTCATCAAGCGGGATAACCTCCAAATCTGTTAATTTGGAAAGGTAATTTTTCAGGATAATATCATCCACCAGTTTGCTGGCTTCTGCCAGCTGGGCATGGAGTGAATCATATTGCGGCGCTTTGGAAAGCGGGTTTGGCTGCGGCTTTGGGGCAGGGGAAGCAGCGTTTTCCCTGCCAGTTACCAAAGCAGACTGTGTATCTTCGCGTTTTGAGCGCTGATAATCGGATTCATGCCGAAAGCCTTTTTTCCCTCCGGTGAGGTCTACAAAATCACTCATGTGTTACCTCCGTCTGTTATGATTGTTGACCACGACTGCTGTAACAGCGCCAGCTGCAGCACCAGCTGCAGTACCAACCAATGCTGTACCACCTGCAACAGTTGCAATGCCGCCGCCTATAACACCTCCGACAACGGAACCCAATGCAATACGTTGCATCCTAATGATTCGACCTTTTTTTGCATCCCTACGTTTTCCCGCCTGATAAGCAGTTTCAGATGAGTTAGGGTTTAATCTTGGCATATTTTTAGCATACCTAATATCCTGGAAAGATTGTTTTTTGGGAACAGGATATAGGTAGCTCACAATAGCTTGAAGATGCTTTATGCGTTCGTGTGAGAAATTATCAACCACCTGAACCATCTTTTGGTTCATATAATCTTTTGTCCAGTCACTCTTTTCGTAACTTAACACAGAACCATCATGCACATCATATAATGTTTTAATATGTTGCGTTAATTGTTCCATTTCTTTGAAATCCTCAAATGTCGAATCTATCAACAGGCTATTCTTCATCATAATGCGGATATTAAGTACATCCTGCTTCTTAGCAAATTCCTTAAAAAGTTCCGTAACTGCCATACCAATTCTCCTTAAATTTCCAATATGGATTCAACTTGACGTTGAATCTTTTCAAGCCACCGAAGTTTCTTTTTTGTTGCTGCAATTTCTTTTTCTGCAATTTCTTTATCTCCAACAACCAGTGCTAATTCGTCCATCTTCTTTGATATTTCGGCGTTTAACCGATCAAATAGATTTTCGAACTCTTTACCAATGCTCTCTGATTGCTCTATTGCATGGTTAATTGCCTTAGTTCCATTTCCACGTAATGCACCTTCCGCTGGTCCTAAAATATCACCCAAAAGTTGCTTTTTATTGATGCGTTTAACGGTTGTATATTTGGTGCGCCAATAACCTTTCTCCTGGAACCATGTCCATGGTTTGTACCATTTTTTATCTGTGTTTTCGACCCATTCTTCACCATCTTCTACCTTCTTATCGATTGCTCTTTTTTGAATATCAACAACTTGTGTAAGGTTGCCCTTTACTACTTCAAGCGGATCGATTTTGATTGACTGACCAGAATCTAAATTCAATTCTTCTGCAAGGCTTTTCAACCTTTCGGTATATTGGCGCAATAATTCATGATGCGTATCAATCAATTTCTCACGAATCAACTTGTTTAGCTCAGATTCAAACTTAATATCCAATTGTTGAGCGAATTTTTCGATATTTACCGCCTCATAATTAGCTTCTGAAAGTGTAAGTTCTTTATCTGGTTCTTCCAGACGCTTATTAACTTCCTTCTGATATTCCCCAACGATTTTCCAAATACTTTCGGAAAAACCGTTCTTAAGTTCGCTAATCGTTTTTGCCACAGAAGCCTTAAATTTCGTTGCTTCTTTGCCATCATTGATGCTTGCTTTAATTGCTTTAATCTGGGCAAGTATCTCTTTATGTGCATCTTTTGCTGCGTCAAGAGCTTTTTTAGTTTCTTCTATGTAAGCCCATTCAGCTAATTTCTCTTTAAATGTTGCCACTAAAGAGCGGATCTTCGCTGTTTTCGCATATTTTTGAACATATTGACGAATTGCAGCTTCAACAGAAACAATGCCGCTGTGGATTAGTGCTGTTTCAGGATTTTCTTTCAATTCACCGTTCCATTCTGCTTGAGCTTTTTCAAGTTTCTTGTCAATTTCCTTATGAATACTTAGCGGCAAAGAGGCATATTTTTCAAAGTGGTATTCCTCTGCATTTAGTGTTTCAATTTGAGTTGAGAGAGATCGTTCTGCGGTTTCGCTGAGTTTTTTACCGCTTTTCTGCAGCCGAATATTTAGAGCAGGAAGTGCAGCCACTGGAAATAGGTTTGGATTTTTAATACCAAATTCATCCAGATATTCGCGTACATGATTTAATGTACCATCCTCATCATCCAGTAAGCCATCACTTTCCGGATCGCGTTCATCAAGCTTATTAATCACAAATAAAAAGCGATCTCTGGCTTGTTTCCCTTTTTTCTTATCTGCTATACTTGCGGAAATTGTTTCCAAAACACTATTTAGTGTAGCCTCATCATCATTCGTGCCAACCTGACCAGTCATAAGATAGAGAATAAGTGTATTATCAGAACTCTCTAAGAACTCCTTCTGCATCTTTTGGTGGTCACGGTTACGTGCACTATTGGGACCGGGAGTATCAACCAAAACCAAGGAGATGTCATCAGAAGTTACAAAAGGAATTTTACCTTCCATCCTGATTTCAGGGACTTGTTCAGCTTTGTTCAATAATTCCATTGCTTTAAGACTCGGAGCATTATGAATTGGTAAGCGTGTTCCATCCTTGTCAACAAGCAGAATTGGGGTTTTCACCCCGTTTTCTCTTGCTCTATCATTTCGGTAATAGTAAAGTTCAATTTGTTTTCCATCATCGTCGTAAAATTTAATTGCTTTTCCGTCTTTATCGTAATATTCCGCATGAAAAGACGTTCTTGTCGGATCATCTTTGATATATGTAATTGTAGCTGTACAGGCACCTGATGCTGACGGCATAATTTGGGTTTCAAGCATAGCGTTGATAAGAGTTGACTTGCCTGCACTCATAGTTGCAATAATACAGACTTTGAATTCATCATTTTTTGCATCTTCAAATCTTCTCTTAAGATCTTGAACTTGGATAGGATCAAATGGACAATCTTCACTTGTGATTTTTGCCACAACCTCATCAATCAGTTTTTCTTTATCAGTAGTTTCTTTTGCTGGTATGCGATCAATTGTAGCAGCAAGTTCACCATTTTCAGCAGCCTCTGTCATAACAGCAACCAAGTCGTTGTAATCAAGCATTGTGCCATGAAATGTGATTTCAAAGTCTTTATCATTACTTTCAGCCTTCAGAAGTTTTGGCAATTCCTCGACCCAATCCTGAAAACGAGCGCTTTCTTCGGTATCTCCAGGGAAAATCCTACGCCGAAGCTCACTGTTTTCTGCCAACTCTTGCCCATCAATGGTCATTTCCGTTTCGAGTTTGTATGGATTGTACTTAATAAACACCTTTTTCATTTCATTATCCTCCAGTTTTTCTGTTATCACCGCATATAATCTATGCGCAAAGGTTTTTTCGGGATTTTCAGAACAAGCCGTTCTGGTTTTTCATTTTTCTGATGTAATGAGCCATTCACACATTCATGGAAAAGAATATGTTCCAGTCCATATAATCCACATTTGATGCTGATATCTGTCCACTTATCTTTATCAGCAGGCACATCAGGCAGTGCATAATATGAAGAAAGATCATATTCAGGCACATCAAAAAGGCTGATAAGCATATCAAAAATTGTAGATTCATATTTTGAAAACGAAAGGTCAGATATTTTTTTCTTAATCAGCAGGGCACAATATGCCGATATTGGGCAGATAATTGGATTTTCATACCCAAGCGCGCATAAATCCTTTTGGATATCCTGTATGCTTTCTTCGATAGAATCTTCGCCGGACTGGAAACTGTCTACCTTATTTAAAACGAAAATTGTTTTCTCTTTTGGCACCGTTTCAGATACAAACCGCAGATACGCAAATTCATCATCCGTTCCAAGATAGTTTGCATTCAGCACATAAACCAGCCAGTCATAGGATTCTTCTGTCAATGCTTTTTTGGTCAGCCTGCCATGCTCACGATGGATTGCAGAATTTACGCCGGGCGTATCAATGATACAAATCCGGTTGTCATATTGCGCCATCATTTTATAATAAGAAGCAATTTGACGCAGCCCAGCATTTTCAGCTTCTGATAGTGTTGTATCTGCCACGCCAAATTGAATGGAGGGATAATATAAATCCACAAATCCATCTTCAAACGGCTTATTATATAAATGACACAGCGTTTTTGTACAGGCTTCCTGTGAAGTACGGACAAGCGGTCTTCCAATAAGCGCATTGATAAGGGTTGATTTGCCTGCGCTCATATTTGCAGTAACCAAAATTTTCGTCAATGGCTTCTTCAAAAAAGCACTGTTTTTCTGCCAGCAATCCACTTGGATTTCTGCTAATTCCATTCCTGGTTCAAGTGCTTTGTCATGATAAAGCGCATCAAATAATAGGTTGCATTTATCATGATAACGCGCCGGATAAAAAGATTTTATAGCATCAAGGATTTGTTTCCCTTTTGTTTCATCATGAAAGGCGCATAAAAACAGGCAGTCCGCGACAAAAACAAACCGATAGGAAAAAAACTTAAAATGCCTGAATTTTATCGAAGCGACCTTACGGATAATCGATTTTGCTTTTTCAGGTTCGGATGGAGAATACATAGATGTATCTGCAATTGTGCCAAAAAATGTATGACAATATTTTTGCCATAGTGCATTCGGCAGTTGCTCTGCATCGCAATATGTATGAATAAAATAGTGCAGTGCTTGAAGGTATTGTGTTTTATAGGCGCTGGTTTCATGTAGGATAGGGTGCATTTCTAAATACAATGAAATCCCAGCAAGATCGGTATATTGAGTAGGTGTTTCAGTATGTTCCATCAAGTGATTCCTTCCATGTTGTCATATAACAAAATTCAGAGTTGAAAGCCCAGTATGAAGATATTACTGGGCTTTCAACCACAGCATTTAATCATTATAAAATGATTTTATTTTTTTACAGCATTAAAGATTGCCCCTCCAATCGTTGGAGCAGCTTCCTTCACAACTCCTAAAGTGTCACCCTCTATAACAGCATCTGCAATTTTTACTGTTTTTGTCACTGTTTTCTTTGCCGTTTTCGCAGCCTTTGCAGCTACAACTACAGGGGCTGCATCCGCTGCAGCACTAGATAGAGCCAGCCCAGCTGGAATAACTGCACTAGCTGCTTCTGCGCCCAAAACAGCTCCGGCAGCACTTGCTGCAGCACCTGTAAGCGTTGCTCCTGCAGTAGCGATACCAGTAGCAGTAGCAGCGGTAGCAGCGGTTGCCGCACCAGTAACAGCGGCGCCTGCGGCGGCGGCAGTAGTTCCAACAGCAGCTGCCGCTGCACCTCCGATTGCTGAACCAAGTGCAGCAAGTCCCCCAATTATGAATGGTAATGGCATAAATAGACCTCCTTTAATTTTTGACACGCGTCAATATTCATTTGACGGTATTCATCGTAACTCATTTGCGCTTGAAACCAGACATATGCCGCATTGATATCACATTTTTGCGGTCGTTTTTCATAAATACTGCAAAGGCGAGTCTGACGATTAAAATAACGGCATATCCCAGTTCCATCATCTAAATCCTGATAAAGCGCAGCTCCGGATAAATGTTCACAGCACAATCCACATTTGTCACATGGAAATGGTGAGAAATCCTCATCCAATTCAGGTTGGATATAGCCTTCATCCATTAACCAGTTCTCCAATTTTTTGATAGAGTGCAGTTAATTGCTGTATGTAATTTTTACATACATTCAAAAAAGCTTCATCTACTTCAAAAGCAGTTTGGACTTTGTGAATCATTGCAGTTTCTTCGGTTTCATAATCATCACCGGCGCAAGCTAAAGCAACCAGTTCAAAAATAACCTCACGTTTTAATGTACGGGACGTTGACGCAAATACCGAAATAGCTTGTTCAATGTTACCTTGTGTTTCATCATAAGAAAGGGGAAGATTCATTTCCATTTTATACTGGTTCATCATGGAAATTTCACCTTCGTCTTGAACGCCATCAGCCCAAACGATTGCATGAGCCAATGTCATAAATGCTTTCTTTTGTTGATCCTCCAATTTTGCAAGAAACATGATGTTATCCTCCTGTTAAGTAAGATTGTTTATTATCTTTAGTGCTGTTATAGCAATAAAGGCAATTCTAAAGCGTCCCCCATCCTTTAGATTGTTTAAAAATAAATATTGTTATGTACTCTACCTAAACAGAGCTATGCAATTACATAAAGCACTTATGGAAATTAAAAAATATACAAATATAAAGATAATTTGTAGGTTCCCATAAAATATTCTAATTGAGTGATTAGGCAGTATCATTATTTTCAAACATGCCATAACTAATGCCGTTTATTTGGTTTTAATTTTATAAACAACGAATCCTATGATAACAACTATTAAGATGCCAATCACTGGTGGTGGAAGGGTGGATAGTATGGTAAACGTACTTGCAATACTAGAAATCAAAGAACTAAGCATGGAAAGAAGTGCCGGACCGAAAAGCAAAATTGCAATAACACCCAATATTCCCAATATAATAGGCGCTAATTTTGACAGAAAAGCTTTAATCATTTCAAGTATCGTTCCTATCATGCCTATAAATATGCCTATGAATATTATAATAACTATAATTTCAAACATATCAATTCCCCCTTAAAATATGCTATTAAAACCACAATTTAATAAAACCATTATGTAATTATCAGCTTGTGGATATTTGTGTAATTGCATCCCCCTGGCTACGCAGCCACGTTTCTATACCTTTCCCAAACACCTCAGCTGTGACGTCCCAGCTGCCGTCCGGATTTTCTTTCACCTCAGCGGTTGGCAGGCGGTCAAGTACCGCTTCAATGGACGTCCCAGTATAGTGAAATTGAACCGTTTGCAGTTTTCCGCCGTACATAAACTGTATCCGCTTGCGAAATTCGCCTTCTTCAAACCGTTCCGCATATTGTACATTAAAGTGTTCCTTTGTTACCTGAAAAGATTTAATCCGGTCAATCCGATAGATCGTTGGAAACAAATCATCCGGGTTTTGAAACTCCTTTTTGCGATCAATATCGCGGATAAAAGCAGTCAGGTAAAAATAATATTCAGAAAACATAATGCCAACCGGTTCAATCACTCGATGGACTGTTTCATGTCCTTTGAGTTTTTCATAATCAATTTCCATAACCAACTGCTGATTCACAGCCGCACCAATTTCCCACAACCGATTCAGAATAGAAGTACCATGATGCGGTTCAATATAATGGTGTCGTTCATTACGGATCAGATCACTGACATTTTTTCGATTATTCGGCGGCACACAACAGGCTACCAGCTTGTCCAGTAATGAGTACATATCCTGTTTTGGCATACTGCGGCTTTCCAACAGTATCTTACAAACTGCCAGGATCTCGCTGTTTGTCAGCATAGAGCTTTTGCCATCCAGATAATAGCCGCCTAATGCTTTATCATATTCAATTTTGTGCAATGGATATTCTATACGTAAAAGCGCATTCAAAGCACCGATATCGCGTTCAATGGTCTTTGTACACACCTGGAAACGCTCAGCTTCTTTTTTCTTGGAAATGATTTGACCATTTTGCAGGCGGAGATAGATCGAAAGCATCCGATCACCTTTGCTTTTCGTCATGGTATCCATGTTGTTCTCCTTTAATAGATAAAGCAAGTGGTTATATTTTGTATTTGCAATTAATAGCTTCTTTTGTTTTGGTAGCTTTATCATATCATGATGCCAAGGACAGTGATTGTTCTTTCTCAAAAATATTTGAAAAAAAGAGATGATACTTTTTCTTATATTTCCTCTACAAAACAGTATACAACATTGTGGAGATATACACAATACCAGAATTGAAAGAATCACTCTATAATTTTTTACATAGCAGTTTAAAGGGTGATTTTATGATTGATTACAGCCCGCTTTGGCAAACAATGCGTGAACGAAATGTGTCACAATATCAGTTGCTTAAATCGGGAATTGATAATAAAACATTGGATTCACTGAAGAAAAATAAGAATATTACGTTATTGACTGTCGAGCGGTTATGCAGGATTATAGAATGCACGCCGAATGATATCGTTCAATTCATTGAGCAGGGAGAGTAAATCAGTTATCGTGGTTTGGTTTTCCTGCTTTGCTATATCTTTTTGAAAGGATTGCGGATTAACATATTTTTACTATCAAAAGGTATACTTTTTGATAGTAGCATTTATATGAAAAATAAGGATATTAAATCTTAAAATTCGCTAAAAAACCCAACAATACTCTTGAAATTCACTTGTTTTTGTGGTATATTTGTATAGGATTTCATTGCAAAGAAAATTATCAAAATGTATACATTTTGAGAGTAGTAAAAGAGTAGCAAATTTTCTATTCTAAAAAACCGTAACGAAGCAAATTCTAAATATATACTATAATAATAGAGAAGCTCGGAGCATCATTAGCTCCGGGCTTTTACTTTGTTCGCAAAGGAGTCGAAAAGTTATGAGAATCTTACTGATTGAGCCGCATAAGCCGCCGTACCCGCTCGAAATTGATGAAACACTTGCCGCGATGAAAAATCTTGTCGGTGGGACGATACAGGCTGTAATCCATTCACGGATGATCTTGCCCTCATTTGCAACGATGAGGGCAAGCTGCTTGGTTTGCCATTAAACCGGGCGTTGTATCATCCGGAAACAGATGAATTATATGACATTATTGCAGGGACATTTTTCCTGTGCGGTGCGCCGCCAGATGCCGACCATTTCACGAGCTTGACCAACGAACAACTGGAAAAGTATTCACAGTATTTTCACTCACCAGAAACCTTTATAAGGGTAAATGGTCAAATTGTTGCCATTCCCGAAGCAACTATACATGAAACTGAAAAGTATGAAAAAATGAACGGTACGCGATGAATGCGTACCGTTCTTGTATTTTAAGGAGGAAAAAAGTAATGGAAAACGAAATGTTTATTTGTACACGCTGCCAAGGTCGATTCCCCATGTATGAATGCTACGAGGTTAGCGGCGACTTGTTATGCCCCAATTGCGCTGATGAATTAACGGTAAACTGTGATTCCTGCGGTGAACGGATTTATATTGCCGATGATGCGGGTGATGAGCACTATACCTTGTGTGAATCCTGCCGCGAAAATCGTTATGTTGCTTGTGAAAACTGCGGGCGTTTAGTGCCAGATGGTGAAGCGTACTATCTTCCTGGAGATGATATGCCGCTTTGTGAATGTTGTTATGAAAATGCAGTGGATACTGTCACAATCCATGATTATAACTACAAACCAGAACCAACCTTTCATGGCGAGGGGTCACGGTATTTTGGCGTTGAACTTGAAATTGACCATGGAGGCAAAGACCGTGACAACGCACAGGAGCTGTTGGAGGTAGCCAATGAAAATGCCACAAATCTGTACATCAAAACGGATGGCAGCTTGGATGATGGTTTAGAATTGGTGACACATCCAATGACCCTTGATTATCATATGAATACAATGCCTTGGGGTGAGGTGCTGGAAAGGGCGCTAGACTTGAGTTACACCAGTCACAAAGCGTACACCTGTGGACTGCATATTCACATTTCACGGTTAGCATTTGGTAACAGTTACGAGCAACAGGAAACTGCCATCGCCCGTTTGCTGTATTTCGTGGAAAAGTTCTGGCCAGAGTTGCTGCGGTTCAGCCGCCGCACCAGGAATCAGCTTGACAAATGGGCTGCTAGGTACGGCATGAAATTGCATCCTATGGATATCCTTGACGATGCGAAGCGATACAATTTCGGGCGCTATATGGCAGTGAATTTGACGAATACCAGCACCGTTGAGCTGCGTATTTTCCGTGGAACGCTGAAACTGAACACGCTGCTCGCTACATTGCAGTTGGTAAACCATCTTTGTGATGTTTCGATATTTCTGTCGGATCAGGAAATTCAGGAGTTAAGCTGGTTGGATTTCTTACAACAGGTTTACGAACCGGAGTTAATCCAGTATCTAAAGGAGCGGCAACTGTATGTAAATGACCCTGTGACAGCAGATGAAGAGGAGTGATTTTATGTGTTCATTATTTGGTCTGATTGATTACCAAAATGCCCTTAGTACCCGTCAGAAAAACAAGATCCTGACGGTTTTATCGCACGAATGCGAATGCCGTGGCACTGACGCAACCGGTATCGCCTATAACTATGCTGGCAGTTTGCGCATTTTCAAGCGTCCGCTTCCCGCTCACAAAATGAGGTTCCATGTGCCGAACGGTGTGAATGTTGTCGTGGGACACACCCGTATGGCTACACAGGGGTTAGCGGAGCTTAACTTCAATAACCACCCATTCCCCGGCAATCTTCCACACATCAAATTTGCACTTGCACATAATGGTGTTTTGTGGAACGATCAGGAACTGCGGTTCATTGAAAAATTGCCAGAAACCCATATCCAGACCGACAGTTTCATTGCTGTACAATTGATTGAAAAACAACAAGCTCTCGACTTTAGCAGCTTGAAAATGATGGCTGAAAAGGTTGATGGTAGTTTCGTGTTTACTGTGTTGGATGAACGAGATAATATTTGGTTTATTCGTGGTGATAACCCGCTTTGCATCTATAATTATAGAGGGTTTTTACTGTACGCATCTACCGAAGGAATCTTATCGAAGGCAGAACATCGGCTGCATCTGCGCCACCAAGACGAAATCGAAACGAAGGAAGGCGATATCTTGCGGGTTGACAAGCATGGCAATATTGAACATGGTGAGTTTCTGCCAATGCAAACCTTCCGGCATCCATGGCGGCAGTTTCCATGTTGGCGGCAACGCTACTGGCAGAATGAAGATGAACCAGAGGTTGGCATTTATGACGACCTGTTGGATGTTGCAAAAGCTATGGGCATCAGTGATGATGACATTGAAATCCTCCTTGACTATGGCTGTGAGCCAGATGAAATTGAAGATTTGTTGTATAATCCAGCCCTTCTCAACGAGGTTCTCTATGAATTGCGCAGTGCTTATATATAAGTGGGTGATGCAAATGGAACTGATTGATAGGGAGGAACTGTACCATAAGCTGGATAGCATTGGCGGCTGTGGCGCAGACAAAGACAGCTGGGCTGACGGCTGGGATTGCGCTATCACAGAAGCAATCCGTTTACTGGAGGCTGCACCTACTATTAAATCCGATAACTGTAAAAATCACAGTCAATACAAAACAATTGAAGGGAGGTGAATTCGATGAATTTAGGCAATGTTATCGTGGCAGTTGGGATGCTGCTCAGCGAAATCATTGACGATGAAGATGATTAGCCTCAACAAGGTGTCCCAATAGGGTATAGTCTATTGGGACGATCAAAAAGCGTTTCACTAGGGTTGGTTTTCGTATTTTGGAACGTTCCAGATCAAAAACCGACCC
Source organism: uncultured Butyricicoccus sp. (assembly GCA_964017555.1). Taxonomy (GTDB): domain Bacteria; phylum Bacillota; class Clostridia; order Oscillospirales; family Butyricicoccaceae; genus Butyricicoccus_B. The sequence goes on from CAXHNU010000004.1 coordinate 47,483, forward strand.
TAATGGGACTATTGTATTAATTTTTTCAATAAGGAGATTTTATATGAAAGTCGGATACATACGGGTTAGCACAGAGGAACAAAATACAGCACGACAGGAAATATTAATGCGTGACCTTGGTATTGATGAATTGTTCATAGACAGATATAGTGGTAAAAATACCAGTCGTCCGGAGCTGCAACGGATGATGGCATATGTCAGAAAAGGGGATACTGTCATTGTTGAGTCCATCAGCCGCTTTGCCAGAAATGCCAAAGATCTGTTGGAGCTGGTTGAACAGTTAACAGCGAAAGGCGTTGATTTTGTCAGCAAAAAAGAAACCATTGATACCACTACACCAGCTGGTAAGTTTATGTTAACCATTTTTGCAGCTGTAGCGGAGTTAGAACGGGAATATATTTTACAGCGTCAGAAAGAGGGGATTGCCATTGCAAAAAAGCAAGGGAAATATGCTGGACGAAAACCCATACAAACACCGAATTTTGACTGTGTAATAACGCAATGGCGCAGAGGAGAAATCACAGCGGTCGAAGCCATGAAAACCTTAAAAATAAGCAAAACTACTTTTTATCGGCGTGTCAATGCGCGGGATTCAGCATAATCTATTATAAACAGCAATTTGCGATAATTTAATACTGTGACATGGTTTGTTGATTTTTTTGAGATTAGAAATTGCTTTGATGATTTCAAATTGGGATATAGTATATCTGCATATTATAACGTTTCAACCAAAGTCCCTCCAAAACAATTATGATTTGGAGGGACAAAGAGAAAAGATTCTGTTATTATATATACGATTAATCCAGTTTTAAGTCATTTTCTTTAATCCAATTGATTTTACGCAGCAAATTGCATACGATAACAGAAATCACAGCAGGGAGTATAAAACTAATTAAAACTAAACCGATCCAGTCAAACGCTGTAATAGCAGATTTGCTGCCTGCTGCAATATCATTGAGCCACCCTGTATACACACCAATTTGTCCTACAAGACCACACGTACCCATACCAGCAGAAACAGGCGTACCATTCATTTGCATTTTGAAAATGCAGGTGGCAATAGGGCCTGTAATGGCTGACGCAACAATAGGGGGAATCCATATTCGTGGATTCTTCATAATATTGCCCATTTGCAGCATTGAGGTTCCCAATCCCTGTGAAATTAGTCCACCCCATTTATTTTCTTTAAAACTCATAACAGCGAAACCAACCATGTTTGCACAACATCCAGCCACTGCAGCACCACCTGCAAGGCCAGTCAGTGAAAGTGCGGCACAAATTGCAGCAGAGGATATCGGAAGTGTTAATGCAATGCCAACCAATACAGATACAACAATTCCCATTAAAAATGGCTGTAAATCAGTTGCCCACATAATCAGTTGCCCCACAGAACTAGCAGCAGTACCAATGCTTGGTGCCAACAGTATTGATAACGTCACACCGATAAAAATTGTAACAAAAGGCGTAACTAAAATATCAATATTTGTTTCTTTGGAAACCAGCTTACCACATTCTGCAGCTAAAATAGCAATAATTAAAACGGATAATGGCCCACCTGCGCCACCCAATTCATTTGCAGCGCTACCCACAGCAACTAATGAGAAAAGCACTAATGGTGGTGCCTGCAATGCAAAGCCAATTGAAACTGCCATAGCAGAACCTGCAACTGCTGCAGCATAAGTCCCAACAGTTACAAGGTAGTCTAACTCTGTTTGTTGTCCTAATGTTTTGATAATTGTACCAATTAGAAGTGAGCAAAATAATCCTTGTGCCATAGCGCCAAGGCAATCTACGCCATATCTTTTGAAGGAGAAGATAATGTTTTTACGCTTTAGAAATCCTTTCATCTGCTGATTCATCCTTTCGAGGAAATTACTATGTAAAGATATCTGTCTTGACATATTATATTGTAATGGTTTTTAGAAAAATGTCAAGGAAATAACGATGTAAGTCCGAGATAATTGTGTTTTAAGACAATGATGCAATAGAAATGCCAGCCAGCATATCGCTGACTGGCATTGTTTGATTTGTAGAAAGCGCAAATCGCTTTCAGCGGTTATTCATCATTATGTTTTTTGCGGGGTTTAAGCAGCCCAATCCCAAGAATTGATGTGAAGCATAACCCAAACCAGAACCATGGATGATTTGGATCATCAGTTTTGGGTGTATAATCCAATCGCGCCAATGGTGTTGGTGTGATTGGTGCCAGTGGGGTCGGTTCTTCTGGAATATAAACATATTCTTCATTTTCCGGATCCCATGTTTTGATATAGGTCTGTGGGACATCTTCTTCTACAATTGTGATTTCTTCTGGGCTGTCTGGTTCATTCGGGTCAGGCTCTTCGCCAGGATAATATACCTGTGGTGTAGGTGGTTCATCAATTTCCGTATCCGGGGTCGGACGGCGTCCGCCGCCTCCTCCGCCACCACTGCGGTAGTTATCAAAGGATGCTGTGCTGGTTTGCCCTGCGGCAATTGTACCAGTACCACCATTTACTGTTGGGCTGTAATCGCCAGCTTCTTCACTCACTTCATAGCGTGTGTTTACTGGCAGGTTGGAAATCGTAATTGATTGCCCATGACGGAGCAGGAA
>CAXHNU010000004.1:50085-54039 GCA_964017555.1 uncultured Butyricicoccus sp.
GCTTCTTCACTCACTTCATAGCGTGTGTTTACTGGCAGGTTGGAAATCGTAATTGATTGCCCATGACGGAGCAGGAAAGTAGCAGTACCATTCACGACATTGCCTTCATGTGATCCTGTGAATGGGTAAGAGCCAGTCAATAGATTGCCGTCTGCATCGCGCAGGGTAACGGTGAAAGTGAAATCACGCTGGGTACTGCTGCGATTGCCACTGACGATCTTGGTGACAACCAGGCTGCCAGTTTCAAGGGTAGGCTGTTCATCTTTATGGTTCGTAAATGTAACCAATGCTGGGGTTGTTGTAATATTGCCAGTTGCTTCATTGCTTACAGTTGCTCCTGTACCAATGGTTGTTTGGTACCCATCGGCATTTGCCTCGGTTTCCGATATTTTGTATGTTGTGCCAACTGGTAAATTACTTATGGTTACAGATTGTCCATCTGTTAATACAATTGGTTCCTTGCCACCAGAAATTAGCCAATTATTATAATCAGGTTGTTCAGTCCCTACGTTTTGGTTATTTGCTATTATGCTAACTGGGATATTTGCTGGTATCAACACATTTCCGCTGGCATCTTTTAACTCCACATTGAAGTGAAAAGCTTTGGTCTTATCACCTGCGGTGCCTGTAACACTTTTGCTAATCGTCAAAGACCCGGAATCAGGTTTTGGTTGATCTTCCTTGGCATTTGTAATTGTGAAAGTCTGAGTGCATTCCTGATCATCAAAAACTGGTTTTGCAATAATGACTTTATAGCCATCAGGAGCATCAATTTCCTTTACTGAAAATTCACCGTCATAAGGCTGGTTTTCAAGTTTTGCTTCCCAGTTGTTTTCAGCATTCAATATGAGAGTTCCTACTTCTTCTTCACCATTATATACTTTTACCGTGATGCTGTCATTTCTATGGTCTACGCCACCATCTGACCAAACTTTCTTTACAATTACTGTAGCAGGTTTCAGCTTTAGTTGAAACCCAAAATTCCATGTTAAAAATGTATCTTGCCCTGAATTCCCTAATGTTTCGCCATCTACCTCTGTAATAAGATTGAAGGCGTTATGTTTTCCGTTTTCATCCTTTTTATGCAAAGCTACTTCTTTAACCTGGTTATTTAAATCCTTTCTATTTTCATCCTGCATTTGCGCGAATAAAGGCAAACGTTCCTCATCCTGCTTCTTGTAGCCAAAACGATATATCCTTCCATAGTAAAAATAATAATACGCTTCAGCTACTTCTTTGCAAGTTTCAAACACATGCTCAAAATTACCCATGCCGCCAAATCCGGTTTTATCATCTGACAAAAGCATTCTTATTTCTTCGTTGCTTGCATCTTGAAAAGAATCAATCGGCTGCTCTTCATACATTTCCCGGTTCGCGTTAATATAGTCTAAATAATAATGACCCAGATACTTTTGTGTAATCTGCTCATTTGAAAGCGCATCCTCGCCTTGCCCATATCCTTTTTCCCTTAATAGGACGCCAATTGCTTCATCAATAAGGCTTTTTTGCTTTAACACACCCAATTCTACTAATGCTGAATTTACCGTGCGTTTTGGTATGGCACTTTTGCTGATATCTTCTTCATCCCCATAGAGGATTTTATACCCATCAAAACCTGTACCCAATATTTCTGTGTCTTCAGGCAGGTCTGATACAACATTGAGTGTTCTTAAAACCGCAGATCCATCAACAAACTGGTAGTTCCGGCCCGATTGATCATTAAGTGTAATTTCATATCTGACCGCATCACCAGGTTGTACGCCAGCATCTGCCAATTCTTTGTTTATTGCATCCCTTAAATTCACAACAACATTCACCATATCATATTTGGAATATTCAGGTGATCCTTTATCAATATATTCCGGAATTGGGTTTATTGTAATCGTGGCATAGATTTTATGATAATATTTATCGCCAATCTGTTTGCTATCTGCCTTTTCATAAACGATATCTATAATATCAGATGTTTCTTCCAGCTCTGGTGCGTTTACGGCTTCAATGTTCAATTCACCATATTCCCGTTGGTTCACCTCGGCATACGGAACATACCAAACAGCGATTAAATTATAACTACCTGACTTGCGGAACATATCCTGCCATGACGCGAGCTGTTCTTTTGCAGCAGTTTCACCATATAATACGCCATTGTTTTCTACAATATATTTTTTTGCATCTTCCAATGTACCAGAGGTTACTCCTAAAGTTTCATTTTTGCTGAAGACATATGGCTTGAGATATTTATCTATACCTTCGTTATATTTGCTGGGAATAAATCCGACACATTGCCATCTTACTCCAGACTGATAGTTAATTACAAATTCGCTCCAAAACTTTTCATTATTACAATCAGCGGCGAGATTTTGAGCTGTAAACGGTTTGTTTATCAAATCGTCTAATGAGCCAGAAACATGGTCAGACCCTGCAGTGGATGCTATATAGTTTAACCAGCGTCCCATATTCATTCCACAAATACGAAGTTTGTTATTGTCATATTCATTGATACGTGTGCTGCACATGATATCATCAGTGACAATCTTCTCTCCATTTATGGATATTTCATTTAAAGATACTTGATATGTTGTTCCAGCTATCCCTTTAGCAGGCAGTTTTGCTGTAAAAGAAAACTCTTTGCTTTCTCCCCCAGCGATTGATACATGATCGAAAATAATTTTTCCATTTTGTACTGTGATATCACTAAATTCAAGATCCTGTGGAACAGCCAATTCTAATGTGATTTCATTAATCACAATGCTGTTATTGTTTTTCACTGTTAAGGTAAAGATGACATCTTCACCCAGTTTTGCACCAGTAGCAGAAGACTTTAATCCAGAAACTTCAATATTTGAAGCAATCAGTGCAGTTGTTTCTTCAACAGATAATACTGTTTCATAGCTGGCATTACATACAGGACACGTGTGTGTTAAAATCCCTGTACCATCCTCTTTTACAGAAGTAAAAATACCCTCACCAAATTCACCTGTACATGGGACTGTCGCGGCCCCTTCACAAACTGTACACTTCTCTTTTTGTGCAATCGCACCTTTACCGCCACAAGTTTCACAAACCGTGACATCAGGATCAATTACAGTTCCTGAACCATGGCATACCGTACATTCTTCTTCATTATAAACCCACGCGTAGCCGAACTGGCAATCTGCACATCCATTGCAGGCGTATCCACTATTTGGACATGGGGGATTATCCCAACTGAATATTTTCTCTACGATTTTACCTGCTCCGCCACATTCTTCACATGTGATTGTCGCTACCTCAGCAGGACCATCACAGTCAGGGCAATCTGCCTCAACATCAATTTCCCCCGAACCACCGCAGGTTTCACAATTGGTGTTATTATGTGGATGATCCTCTTGTGGAATTGCCTCTACAGTCGGTGGCGTTACAGGGTTTTCTTCTGTCACCTCTGTTGGCTCAGTTGCCATGGCAACGGAACCAATGGTTGGAACCATCATACATCCACATAACACCACTGCCAGATAACGGCGCATTAATACACGCTTTCTGGGTTCCGGTTTCAAATGTTTCGGTGTTGGGATGCTGATGTGCTCTAAAAGTTTTTTCAGCATTTCATAAACCTCCCTATAAAATCAAAATCTATACATCCCGGCCTATGGTTTAGATACTCCTAATAGAGGCCACTTATAGGCATGGTTTGTTAACGCGATAATATTATCGCGGATACCTTGGTAAGTGCTTTGGTATCATTCCCATAAGCACAGTAGATTTGCCTTTTCGGCGCTATAATTGCCGTTTTGAAAATCATTTTCATTAAATTCTATATGCAAAATACACTATTAATGGATACTATCAAATGATTTCTGGCTGAATTTGTAGGAAACACATGAAGATCCTGCTTTAATCTATAACAATAGAAAACAATTCAGGATTGATATTTTGACATTAACTGTTCGCTTGGAATCATCACAATCCGTGTCA
>CAXHNU010000004.1:54605-58623 GCA_964017555.1 uncultured Butyricicoccus sp.
GCTGTTTTGAATGGAAAACGGATTATTGCACCGCCAAAGGATATTGCTGAGGTGCAAAATGCCTATGAAATCTATGATTGTATGGATACCTTAAACCCATATTCTATTGACGCACTTTTAACTGCTCACAGTATTATGATGCGTGGTTTAACAGATGAAGTCGGATGCTTTCGTTCTCGTCCTGTAGGTGTTGTAAATCAACAAGGTGAAATTGTTCATTTTGGGACATTGCCTGATTATGTGCCGAAATTGGTGTATGACCTGTTAGACTGGATAAAGACCAGTGAATTACCTATGCTTCTCAAAAGCTGTGTAATTCACTATGAATTTGAATTGATTCATCCTTTTTCTGACGGAAATGGGCGCATAGGAAGGCTGTGGCATACACTGCTTTTATCAAAATGGAACCCGCTTTTTGCCTGGTTGCCAATAGAATCTATTGTTCATGACCATGCACAGGAATATTATGAAGCGATCAATATTTCTAATGAAGCAGGGGAATCGACAGCATTTATTCAATTTATGCTTTCATCTATCAAGTCATCCCTCACAGAAGCAATGAATATGTGTGATGAAATGATAGATGATGTTTCCTCAAACTCAGACCGCCGCTGGGGAATTATTCATGATTATTTAAAAACACATGGCACAATTCAAAATAAAGATGTATGCAGATTATTGGGCATTTCCTCTGCGACAGCCAGCCGCCTGTTATATAATTGGGTGAAGGAAGAAAAGCTGGTTCGTTACCGAAACGGAAAAACATGGGCATATAAAAGTCGGTGATAGGTGATATTTTTCTTAAAACGTGTATCTAAAATCTTCACCAAGGCATTCTGTTGGATATCGCAGTAAATGTGGTTCCTGCAAATGACTGCAAGATCTTTTTGCTTTTGGTTGGCAATTCATTATGTGCATTGCCTGTATGCTTTTATGGGGTATATCTTGAAAAATAACAAAATCTATGATATCATAAATGCAGGTAATCAACTGCATGAAAGTAGATGATCACGGTGACAATAACAGAAAAAATAGATCAGAAACATCAGGAAGATTTACAGCGGCTTAGGGGATTTTGCTTGATGGACGATGACTTTATGACAAAATGTTTTGAAGGTGATCCACAGTATATCCAGTTTGTACTGCGGATTGTGCTCAACAAACCAGACCTAATTGTTGTAGATGTCCGAACTCAGGTATTCATGGAAAACCTATTGAACCGTTCTGTACGATTAGATATCCTGGCAACTGATAGTACAGGAGAAAAATTCAATATAGAAATCCAGCGTTCGGATAAAGGCGCTGGATTCCAGCGGGCGCGCTTCAATAGCAGTATGATGGATGTAAATCTGCTGCAAAAGGGAAAAGACTGGAATGCGCTGCCGGAAACTTGGGTTATTTTCATTACTGAAAATGATGTCATTGGCAAAGGGCTGCCGCTCTATCATGTTGGCAGATATATCTTTGATACCAATGAAAAATTCAATGATGGTTCGCATATCCTGTATGTAAATGGTGCATACCGGGATGAAACACCAATTGGAAAATTGATGCACGATTTTTCCTGCACAGACCCAGCGAATATGTATTATGATGTGTTGGCGGAGCGGGTGAAATTTTTCAAAGAAAGCAAGGAGGGAGTTTCAATTATGTGCAAGATCATGGAAGATATGAGGAACCAATCCTTACAAGAAGGCATACAGGAAGGGATCAAACAAGGGATCAAACAAGGTGTTGAACAAGGCGTCAAACAGGGCATTGCGTCAACAGTGCTTCGTATGTTAGCATCAGGGAAATATGCCTTAGAGGAAATCGCTGAAATTTCCGGGTTAACGCTTGATGAAGTGAAAGCGTTACGGACGGAACAAGGCGCGTAATCCAGTGAACCATTTATAGGGCAAGAATCTGAACCACAGATTCTTGCCCTTACTTTGTGAAATGATATTGGATAAATAAAACTGACACTTTCATGGGGGATTTTTGAGGGGGTTATAACAAAGTTCCCTAATTTTTTTTGATTTATGTACCAAGATGCGCGCAATATCTGATTTGGGTTTCATGTCCCTCCGCTGTGCGGCTGGTACGAGTAAAGTTCATATTTCGTTTGGGGCAAATGTTCAAGAAAATGATTGAAGCTTACGAACAGGGTCTGGCTGCAAAGGGTTAATCTATTGGATTAAGGCTTTGCAACATTAGGAAGGGCGGAAATGTGCAGGTTTTGCACATTTCCGCCGCTTCTTTTATACAAGGACTGTTGATGATTGCGAAAAATTCACACCTTACTGGCTGTGGCTTTTCTCAAAGGATTGTGGTAGAATGAAATAAAAAAAGAAAAGGAAGCTTTCTGTCAGCAAAGATATAAAGATATGATGAAAAAATTAGTAATCGGCATACTGGCACATGTAGATGCTGGTAAAACGACCCTTTCCGAAGGGCTTTTATATTTCAGTGGCGTGTTAAAAAAAACTGGGCGTGTTGACCATAAAGATGCTTTTTTAGATACTGATTCTTTAGAGCGTGAACGTGGCATTACCATCTTTTCAAAACAAGCGGTATTGCCTTTTGGGGAAAATGAAGCCACTTTATTAGATACCCCAGGGCATATTGATTTTTCTGCGGAAATGGAACGTACATTACAAGTATTGGATGCCGCAATCCTGGTTATCAGCGGCACAGATGGCATACAAGGGCATACTTTGACGCTGTGGAAGTTATTAGAGCGGCACAGTATCCCTGTTTTTTTGTTTTGCAATAAGATGGACTTAGCAGGGGCTGACCGCAATGCCTTGCTGCAAAGCCTGCAAACCGGTTTGAATGAAGGCTGCTTAGACTTCAGTGCAGATATCAACTGTGAAACATTATGGGAAAATGCTGCTATGCAGGATGAAGGCTTGCTGAACCGCTATTTAGACGAAGGCAAGTTGCATACAGATGATATTGCTGCATTGATTGCCGGACGAAAAGTATTCCCATGTTTTTTTGGTTCGGCACTTAAGTTAGAAGGCGTACAGGAATTTTGGAATGGTTTGATCAAATATCTCCGCTGCCCTGCGTACCCAAATGAATTTGCGGCAAAGATATTTAAAATTTCCCATGATGAAAATGGGAACCGATTAACCCATATGAAAATTACAGGTGGTATCTTAAAAGTCCGTGATTTGCTTGCTGATGCTGAATGGAAGGAAAAGGTGAACCAAATCCGGATCTATTCTGGCGCCCGATTTCAAGCAGTGGAGCAAGCCACAGCAGGTACAGTTTGCGCGGTGACAGGCTTGACGCATACATTTCCTGGACAGGCACTGGGCGCGGAAATGCCTTCGGATGAAGCTGTTTTAGAACCTGTACTGAATTATCGTGTGCAGTGGTCAGTAAACTGTGATGCACATACCATGCTTCAAAACCTCCGTATCTTGGAGGAAGAAGACCCACAACTTCGTGTCTTATGGAATGAACGCCTTGGGGAAATCCATGTCCGTTTAATGGGGGAAGTGCAGTTGGAAGTACTGTCCCATTTAATTGCGGCACGCTTTGGCACACAAGTGACATTCGACGCCGGTAATATTGTATATAAAGAAACCATTGCAAAACCTGTGGTTGGCATCGGGCATTTCGAGCCGCTGCGGCATTATGCTGAAGTGCATCTCTTGCTGGAACCTTTACAGCAGGGAATGCAATTTGCCACAGTATGCAGCAGTGATGTGCTGGATACTAACTGGCAGCGGCTTATCCTGACTCATTTGGCAGAAAAAACACATCTTGGCGTTTTAACAGGTTCTCCCATTACCAATATGAAAATCACATTGCTTACTGGGCGCGCCCATATCAAACATACAGAAGGCGGGGATTTCCGGCAGGCAACTTATCGTGCTGTGCGGCAGGGGCTGATGCAGGCAGAAAGCATTTTGCTGGAACCATATTATGCTTTTCGCCTGACGGTACCGCAGGAATTGGTCGGGCGGGCAATGACAGATATCCAGCGTATGGACGGCAGTTTTGACCCGCCCGAAACAGAAGGGGA
>CAXHNU010000005.1:0-56002 GCA_964017555.1 uncultured Butyricicoccus sp.
GCAAACCCTTCTACATGATCTTTTTCACGCTGGAGCAGGGATTCCGGGATAAAAAGCGGCATTGCTACATTTTCATGCCCGGTTTCTTTGAACATATCATCCAACGCTTTTTGGATATTTTCCCACAATGCCTGAGCATATGGGCGCATAATGACGCAGCCTTTGACCGAAGAATAATCAATCATTTCTGCTTTTTTTACAATGTCAGTATACCACTGGGCAAAATCAACATCCATTGATGTGATTTCACTGACCAGCTTTTTCTTATCTGCCATTTCCATCACCTTTTATCAGAATTTATTGTAAAGGAGTTTTTGTTTTATGAACCTGTATGGATCATTTTTTGTCAAGCCGAATGCGCATGAACGCATTGAAACAGTGATTCATCTGCAAGCAGACCGCCGCCCTGCCCTGCTTGGCACTGTGCTGGGCGGCAATGGACAGCCGGTTGAGGATGCACTCGTCACAGTTTACCGCTCCGGCGGTGCAGACCACCCGGATTTACCCGTTGGGGCGCTTTATACTGACGCGCTTGGGCGGTTCGCCTTTGGCCCCCTGGAAGCAGATGAATTATATCAGGTGCAGGTGTTCCGGCGTGAGGATATCTCCCGCACGCTGGAACAGCCGCTCCCCTGACCGCGCCATATTTTAACGCAGTTTATTTTTTACTTCATAAGCGAGTTTTTCAATAAATTCATCCAGCGGCATAACCGTTGTTTTGCCATCGCGACGATCACGCACTGCCACAGCGCCGGATTCCTGTTCCTTATCGCCAAGCACCAGCATATACGGAATGCGTTCAAGCTGGGCTTCACGGATTTTATAGCCGATTTTTTCATTGCGCGCATCCATTTCCACGCGGAACCCGTTTTCTTCAAGGCGTGCCTTAACCATATCGGCATAATCGCGGTTGCGGTCGGTCATGGTCATGGTTTTGACTTGTACAGGGGCGAGCCAAGTCGGGAACGCGCCTGCAAAATGTTCGGTCAAAATGCCAATAAAACGTTCAATTGAACCGAATACAACACGATGGATCATAACCGGACGATGTTTTTGGTCATCTGCACCGGTGTATTCAAGTTCAAAGCGTTCCGGCATTTGGAAATCGAGCTGGATCGTGCCGCACTGCCAAGTGCGTCCCAGGCAATCTTCCAGATGGAAGTCAATTTTTGGCCCATAAAACGCGCCGTCACCTTCGTTGATTTCAAATGGTTTGCCCATTTCATTCAGTGCTGCTTTCAGTGCGTTGGTTGCCATTTCCCAGTCCTCAATTTCGCCCATATGGTCTTCCGGCATGGTGGAAAGCTCAATATGATATGGGAACCCAAACAGGTTGTAAACCTCGTCAATGAGTTTGACAACACCTACAATTTCATCTTTAATTTGTTCACGTGTCATAAAAATATGGGCGTCATCCTGATTGAAGCAGCGCACACGCATCAGCCCATGCAAAGCGCCAGACATTTCATGACGGTGTACCAGACCGATTTCGCCGCAGCGCAGCGGCAAATCACGATAAGAATGCGGCTGGTTTTTATACACCAGCATACCACCAGGACAGTTCATCGGCTTGATTGCAAAATCTTCCTCATCGATGACGGTGGTATACATATTATTTTTATAATGCCCCCAGTGACCGGAACGCTCCCATAAAGCGCGGTTCAACATAATCGGGGTGGAGATTTCCTGATAACCTGCCTTGCGGTGAATTTCACGCCAATAATCAATCAGGGTATTTTTCAGCACCATGCCTTTTGGCAGGAAAAATGGGAACCCTGGGCCTTCATCCATCAGTACAAACAAACCCAGTTCTTTGCCAAGTTTGCGATGGTCACGCTTTTTGGCTTCTTCAATGCGAGTCAAATAGGCGTCCAGCTCATCCTTTTTGGGAAAAGCAGTGCCATAAATGCGCTGGAGCATTTTCCGGTTTGAGTCGCCGCGCCAATAGGCGCCTGTTGCGCTGGTCAGCTTAATGGCATTGCCTTTGACGCGCCCTGTGGTATCCAAATGCGGCCCCGCACATAAATCTGTAAAATCGCCCTGTTTATAGAATGAAATGATTGCATCTTCGGGCAAATCGTGAATCAGTTCAACCTTATATGGTTCCTGCCGTTCTTCCATAAACTTCACAGCCTCTTCACGCGGCAATTCAAAGCGTTCTAACGGCAGTTTTTCTTTACAGATTTTTTTCATTTCAGCTTCAAGGGCATCCAAATGTTCCTGAGTAAAGGAAAATGGTGCATCAAAGTCATAATAAAAACCATTTTCAATGGATGGGCCAATGGCAAGCTTTACCTCCGGATACAAGCGTTTCACCGCCTGCGCCAAAATATGAGATACCGTATGACGGTAGGTATCGCGATATTCCGGGTTTTCAAATGTATATTTGTTTTCTTCTGACATATTTCTTGACCTCCTATAAAATATGCGATGGGGCAAAAATAAAAAAACTCCCGCCCCTGAAAAACTGGTCAGGGGTGAGAGTATAACAATTCCCACGGTTCCACCCTGCTTGCAGCTGCTGCGCAAAAACGAAGCGGCTGCCGCTCTGGTGCCGGATAACGCTGGCAAAACGTCACAGAATACTATAAAGATTCCTCTGTGCAGCTCAGGAGCCGGTCAGCTTCAGTCCCCAAACATCCATGCAACCGTTTCCAGCCAAGGCGGCTGCTCTCTGAAAAGGATGGGTAAAAAATACGGGGCAAGCCTATTTCCATCATCGCTTTTTATCGGGACGGGTAAATACCGCCCCTATTTGCTTTGGAATATATCATACACCAGAAAAAACGGTTTGTCAACGATATTTTTAAGGGTTAATCTTCCAGAAAAATAATCCCATTTGATGCACTTTGCAAATTCTTTTTCATTGCCCTGATAAACTGGCAGTTTACGCTTTTTTAATCGGGTGCCTTATCACAGTCCGCCACTTCTCCGGGGCAACTTTTCTTGCGTCAGACATATAAATCTCATGGTGTAACCTGTCTTCATTGATATCATTGACATAGCCATTCTTCTGCAAATAGTCATTCATTAATGTCACTGTCGCAGGCTCATCGTCAAAAGAACCCAAATGCATCATTTGAATACATAATCCCTCATCAACCGTCAGAAATTCCGCCAAAGAACAATCAAGCTTTTTCTTTTTGCTTGCTGTTTCTACTGCCCAATCAAAATCTTCTTGAGAAACAAAATCAGGCAAACGGATAACAGAAATCCAGTTGAAAGTCGATTTATCTGTATAATCCGCACCATCAACATTGTCTTGCCACCAAAATCCTTCAAGCGGGGGGACAACATATTCAAAGAACCCTTTGATTTTGTAATCTGTTTTGTGGCTCATTTTTAATGTGTATGCAACAGCATATAAAATGCGAATCGCCTGCTGATATGCCCCGCCTTCTTCATTGGGATCTCCCATGCCTCTTACTGCAATGTAATTCGCTTTCGGGACTTCCACAATCTGCGGCTTATTCTTTGGCATATAAAATTCTTTATACTCTTTCTTAAAATCAAAAGCCATAATGCCCTCCGTCAGATTCTATATCCCACTTGTTTTTATAGTTTATGTATTTCTTCCAATGCCTTTTGGATATCCTGATAAACCAATGGCTGCATACTATCATCATAAGTACATAAATTCGCCTTAGAAAGTGCGGCAAGAATATCGTTTTTCAGTTCTGGCTTATGCTTTGCAATAAGCGGCAGCAGCTTAATACATTGCCTTGCTGTGATGGGTTTAACATCTGTGATATGCTTTAAATACTTGTCAATAATTTCATCAATTTTATTATCTTTATCCCATTTTGCATTATAGGCAATAAGTGCAATCCCTCTTGTGCGAATATAGGAATTGTTGCTGTCCAGCATATCACCCAGCCTGTCCATATAGGGATACACGTGATCTGTTTCTTCACTTTCTTTTTGCAGTGCCTGTAATGCCCTATATGTAATTCTGTTATTTTTATCCAACAATAATTCAAATGTTTTTGCAATATCCAGTGGCATCCCTAACCCTCCAACACAAACGATGTACGGTTTTCTTTATTTGCTGATACTGCCGCCACCCTGCTGCACACGCTCACACAGCAGCTTGTAAAATCCTGCTTTTTCCTCCCCGGTTGCAAACGCTCGGAATGGGATAATGAGCGCCGCCATTGCGCCAACATAGATAAAATAATGTTCGGTATCTTCTGTCACCTGTTCCACAACGTTATATTCATAATGGCTGTCCTCTCCGCCGCCGCACAGCGTCATTTCAGTTTCGCCAAGGGTAAAGGTTTTTTCGGAACAAATATTTTGATTTTGTGGGCGCGCCAGCATCCGCAGCACACCTTTGCGCACTTTGCGCGCCATAAATCGCGGCATCAGCGCATAAATAACCGCTGCAAGCGCGATATATGCGATGGCTGAAATAGCATTCAGGCTATGCAGCATATACATCAGCAGACAGCCGCCAACGGCAACAATTCCCGCGCAAATTAGCCGTGTGTTGCGGATGCTTGCACGCATCACCGGGCTGCCATTCATATAACTGAGGTTAAAGGCAACAAAGTCCTCCGCTTCTATTTGATATGTAATTTCCATATAATCAATGCTCCTTTTATTTTCTGTAAACTATTTTCTCCCGCTGTTTTATCATAGCATATCCATTTCCGAAAAACAAGCGATGGATACAAAATATATGGAAATCACTTTTGCTGAGAGGATATCCGTTATAACAGCCTGAAAACAGGATGTTTTGAAAGATTTCTATCTTTCATCAAGCTGTTTGGTATATGCGTCCTGCCGCCGTGGAAACAAAAGCAGGGTTTTTGCAATCGGAAACAGTATGCTTTCATCTATTCCATTTTACGCACATGTGCAAGTTGGCTGACTGCATAATAATGGTATCCATTACCTCCTCTCACTTTGTTGATTTAGATTTCAGAACCGGTTCCGTATTTTTAGCTTACACCTTGCCATGGTGTGAAAGTCAAGAGGTTTTTGCAGATTTTTTACCGCATATTGAGAAACGCCTGCCAAACTGTTTGGGTTTGGCAGGCGTCCCAGGCTTTACTTACACATAAAGCTTTCGCAATCCGTGCATTTGCACTGGGTTGGGTTTGCTTCATGGGTACCAACCGAAATGGCATCCAGTGAGCAATAATCGCTTGTGCTGCAATGGTTTGCGCACTGGCTGACAGTGCAGCGGATCGCGGTATTCTTATGGCAGTTCTCCATCATTGTTTTTTTCCTCCTTTTGATTGGTTCGGGTATATTGTGCCCGCAAAAAACTGCAAATATGCAGCTAATTTTCTGTATAATTTTCATTGGTATGGCGCAAACTGCTTTTTCATAGGGCAACAGTGCCGCTTTAGCAAAATACGGCTTGACATTTGGCAGATCGTCGGGTATTCTATATTTAAGAATTATTCTCATTCACAAACCGATGCAGAGGAAGGAGCAGCTTCACAATGAAGATTTTGAAAGGCAGTAAAACCGAAGCCAATCTGATGGCAGCTTTTGCCGGCGAATCCCAGGCACGCAACAAATACACCTACTATGCTTCCAAAGCGCGCAAGGATGGCTATGTGCAAATTGCGGAAATCTTTGAGGAAACCGCCAATAATGAAAAGGAACATGCTAAAATATGGTTTAAACTGCTGCATGACGGCATCCCTGCCACCCCAGAAAACCTGGCAGACGCCGCAGCAGGCGAAAACTATGAATGGACTGATATGTATGCTGCCTTTGCTAAGGAAGCACGCGAGGAAGGGTTCGACCATATTGCGCAGTTATTTGAAGGGGTTGCGAAAATCGAAAAAGAACACGAGGAGCGCTACCGCAAATTGCTGGCAAACATTGAAAATGGTTTGGTATTCTCACGAGATGGCGACATGGTTTGGCAGTGCGCCAACTGTGGGCATATCCACATTGGACAAAAAGCACCCGAAGTTTGCCCAGTCTGTGCGCATCCACAAGCTTATTTTGAGCTCCGCGCAGAAAATTATTAAAAGCGAAAACCCAGCATCCCATTCCCCCCTGCCGCCCAAGGCAGGGGGTTTTTGGCTTGCATTCCCCTGGAAATCCCGGTATACTGGAATACATAAGATAGAAGCTTTTTGAATTTAAAGGAGTTTGTTTATGAAAAAAGGTGATCAACATAAATTAAAACTGCTGCTGGCTGGGATTGAATCCCGGCTGACGCAAAACCGGGAATATTTCACCGATATCACTTATACATTCCGTGCCGGCAAAAAAACCTTTATAGGCACCCTGCGCATGGATGACAGCAATAGCAATGGTTATCGGCTGCGTTTCCAGGGCACAGAACGCCCTGTGAACGCCACAAACGCGGCTGCATTTTTTGTGGAACAGGCAAATATTTATGAAGAAGCCACACTTGTTTACAAAGAACGCGGTGCAGAAATCACCATTACCTGTAATGCCCGCGGGGTAAACATGAAGCAAGGCAAAGAGCAGACGGATGCCGCACCTGCGAATCCCCTGCTTTCTGGCGGGCGGGAATATCTGATCCAAGTTGGCAAGGCATCCGCCCTGCTGCGTGAAATCGGCATCCTAACCACCGAAGGCAAAATCAAAAATGATATGATCCGCAAATATAATCAAATTGACCATTATGTGGAGCTTGTCGCGCCGATGTTTCAGCAGGATAACAGCGATGAATTTTTATTGCTGGACTGTGCCTGCGGCAAATCCTATTTGAGTTTTGTGATGAATTATTATCTGCGCGATGTCCTCCACCGCCGCTGCCGCGTCATTGGTATTGACATTGACCCGCACGTAATTGCGGAAAGCCGGAAAATGGCGCAGCGGCTTGGGTATCATAATATGGAATTTATTCAGGCAGACCTGCGTACTTACCATCCGCCCAAGAATGTAACTGCTGTCATTTCACTGCACGCCTGTGATATCGCAACCGATTTGGCGCTTGGCACAGCCGTGCGTGCCAAAGCAAAATATATTGCCTGTGTGCCCTGCTGCCATAAAGAACTGTTGGAGCAATATCATATCCCAGGGCTGGAACCGCTGATGAAATATGGCGTATTCAAGGCACGGTTTAACGATGTGCTGACAGATAGTATGCGTGCGCTGAAACTGGAAGCCGAAGGGTATCAAGTATCTGTTGTCGAATATATTTCGCCACTGGATACCCCCAAAAACCTGCTCATCCGTGCGGTTTATACCGGACATGAAAATCAGCGCGCCATTGATGAATATCAAGCCGTCCGTGATGCTGTGGGAACATATTCTGAACTTGACCGCCAGCTTGAATTTTTCATCACAGATGACGATTTACGCTAAATCCTGCACAAAAAATTAACACCGCACAAAAATGGTTCCCCATTTTTTGTGCGGTGTTTTTGTTTACTTTTTGGGTTCACCAACAAAGATATGCAGTGCCTGACGGCAGTTTGTAATTTCAACAACCCGCGGTGCCCCGCCAAATTCACCATCCAGCGTCCAAGGCATTTCATGTTCCGCCGTAAAGCGTACATACGGCGTTTTGAACCGGATGATAAACTTATTATCATTTGTAGGGTTCAGCAGCTCATTGAGCAGCGCTTGGATATCCAAAGGGTTTGCAGGCGCTTTCACCAGAAACACTTCAAACAAACCGTCATCCAACCCGACATCATGCGCTACAATCCCCTTAAACCCGCCCACTGAGGTCGCATTTGTCACCATGCCAAACACAAACTCATCCTCAATGGTACGGTCTTCACAGGCAACTTGTACCTGATAGGTTTTCAGCGCTGACAGGGACTTGATCCCTTCAATCAGATATGCCATGCGCCCCAGGATATTTTTTGTATTCTGTGGGGTGGAATACGAAACCTCTGTAAACGCACCAAACCCAGCCACATAGGTAAAATACCGGTTGTTAAACCGCCCGACATCTATGCTGTATGGTTTTGCACGCAAAATTAACTCTGCCGCTTCAACCGGTTTGCGCGGAATACACAGGCTGGAGGCAAAATCATTGGTTGTGCCTGCTGGGATATAGCCAAGGGTTGGATTTTCATCTAACTGCATCAGCCCTGCCACTGTTTCATTCAGTGTGCCATCACCGCCGCTGCACACAATCAAATCAAATGCCGCACCGCGTCCTGTCACAATTTCGGTTGCATCACCGGATTGCTGCGTGGTATAAACCGTAACTTCATAGCCAGCTTTGACAAAGCGGTCAATGCAATCAATGGCATGATGGCGTATTTCGCCTTTTCCAGAATTGGGATTTACAATAAACAGCAGCTTTTGCGGCATAGGAACCCACTCCTTAAATGTTTATGATTCAGACAAAAGGCTGCACACAGCATTTGCATAAGCAACAGGGTCTTCCAGCGAAAGCCCTTCGATCAGCTGCGCCTGCGCATACAGGATTTCTGCATAAGTTTTGATTTTTTCACCATCCGATAAAGACGCAACTTTCTTGAAAATTGGATGCTCTGCATTGAGTTCCAATACACGTTCTGCCTTGACTTCCTGTTCGTTGCCCATGCGCTGCGCATTGAGAACCTTTTCCATTTCAAGGGAAAGGCTGCCCTCTGCTGACAGGCAGCATGGATGGGATTTTAAACGGGAAGTGAGCTGTACTTTTGCAACCTTGCCTTCCAATGCTTCTTTCATTTGTTCCAGCAAATCTTTATGGGTTTCAGACAACTTTTCCACAGCTTGTTTTTCGTCTTCACTTTCCAAGCCGGCATCCCCGTCCGCAATGGACTTGAATTCTTTTTCTTTGTAATCCCGCATCATTTTGACGCAAAATTCATCAATATGGTCGGTCATATACAGGACTTCATAACCCTTTTCACGCAGACGTTCCATTTGCGGCAGCAGGCTGATTTTCGCCGCTGTTTCACCGCAGGCATAATAAATGAATTTCTGGTCTTCCTTCATGCGGGAAACATATTCCTCCAATGTGACCATTTTATCTTCGGTAGAAGATTGGTACATCAGCAAATCCTGCAGCAGCTCTTTATGTGCGCCATATTCTACATAGGCGCCATATTTGAGCTGCATCCCAAATGCCTTGAAAAATTCCTCATATTTTTCGCGGTCATTTTTCAGCAGGTTCAGCAGTTCTGTTTTGATTTTCTTTTCCAGGTTAGTTGCAATCAGTTTCAAATGACGGTCATGCTGCAACATCTCGCGGGAGATATTCAGCGATAAATCTGCTGTGTCCACCAGCCCACGGACAAAGTTGAAATGGTCTGGCAGCAAGTCCGCGCAGCGCTCCATAATCAGCACACCATTGGAATAAAGCTGCAAACCCTTTTCAAAATCCTTTGTATAATAGTTAAACGGGGCACTTGCTGGAATAAACAGCAGCGCGTTAAATGTTACCGCGCCTTCGGTGCTCATATGGATATGGCGCACAGGGTCTTTGAAATCATAATATTTGGATTTATAGAAATTATGATAATCATCATCTGTCAGTTCGGATTTGGATTTTTTCCAAATCGGCACCATGGAATTAAGGGTAGTCAGTTCCATGTAATCTTCATATTCCGGCTTTTCCGGATCGCAGCCTTCCTTCATGCGTGACCGCTGCATTTCCATTTGAATTGGGTAACGGATATAATCCGAATATTTGCGGACAATCGACTGAATACGGTAAGCATCCAAATATTCATCAAAGTTTTCATTTTCGGCATTATCTTTAATGGTTAAGATAATATCTGTGCCATCTTCCGCCTTTTCACAGGGCGCAATGGTATAACCATCCGCACCGTCGGACACCCAGATATTTGCTTCCCCTGTATGTTCTGACCGCGAAATGACTTCCACTTTTTTTGCAACCATAAATGCGGCATAAAACCCGACGCCAAACTGCCCGATGATATCCACATCTTCACTGGCATCCATCTGCTGCTTGAACGCAAGCGATCCGGAACGCGCAATGGTGCCTAGGTTTTCTTCCAATTCTTCGGCAGTCATACCACAGCCATGGTCAGAAACCGTTAATTTGCGGGCATCCTTATCAATCGAAATATGAATCGGCAGCGAATCGCGAGTGACGCCGGTTTTGCCTTCCTGCATAGCATTGTAATACAGCTTGTCCGTTGCATCGGATGCGTTTGAAATCAGTTCACGCAGGAAAATTTCATGATGCGTATAAATTGAATGAATCATCAGGTCAAGCAGTCGTTTGGATTCTGCTTGGAATTCTTTTTTTGCCATAACTTGTATACACCTCGAACAGTAATCTGATATTTTTGGCATTAGCACTCCAACACGTCGAGTGCTAACATAGACAATGATAATACTGCTTCCTGAAAAAATCAAGAGGGAAAGCCAAGATTTACAGCAAGTTCACATTCTTTTTTTATTTTAATTTACTGCGGTCAATCTGACGCTGTGCCAACCGCTTATGCACAGCGTCACGCAAAAGCGCATATGCAATTGAAAATAAAGGAATATTAATAATCATGCCAATCACACCCATTGTACTTGCGCCAAGCGTCACCGCAACCAGCACCCAGATCGAAGGCAGCCCAACTGCCCCGCCAACAACGTGCGGATAAACCAGATTGCCTTCCACCTGCTGAAGCACCAAAAACAACACCAGAAAACCAAGTGCTTTCCATGGGCTTACAATTAAAATCAGAAACGCACCAACCGCGCAGCCGATAAACGCGCCGAAAATTGGCACCAGCGATGTCACTGCAATCAAAACCGATACCACCAGCGCATATGGCATCCGCAGCAGTGCCATTGAAATAAAAAACATAAGCCCTAAAATACAGGCTTCCAGGCATTGCCCAGAAATAAAGCTGGAAAACGTATCCGCCGAAAGGCGGCAGATTTCCAGAAAGCGGTCTGCACTGCTTTCCGGGATAAAGGAATATAAAATCCGCTTAAACTGCCCGCTTAGTTTTTCCTTTTGCAGCAGCAGATAAACCGCAAAAACCAAACCGATTGTAAAATTTGCAACACTGCCAATAATGGATGAGGCAACATGAAAGGTGTTGCCCAGTACATTGCCACTGGCAAGAAACCCCCAAATGGTCTGCCAGATTTCTTTCCAATCCATTTTACTCCAATCGGCAAGGGTACGCTGGATTTCCAGGAAAATATCTGGATAATCCCTGGCAAGCTGGTTAACATAACCAACCACTTCGGTTGAAAATGCTGTGATATATCCCTTCATTGTCACAAAAGAACGTGCCATTTCCGGCACAACCATCAGGACCAATACACAGACCAATGCTGCAACAAGCAGCAATGTTAAAACCAAAGATAATGCACGGCGCATCCGATAAAGCGGGTTCACCCGCCCATGGCGCCTTCGCGGGAACAATTCTCGTTCAATGGCACGCATTGGCACATTCAGGACAAATGCAATCGCCCCACCAACAATAAATGGCATAATCAAATGCAGCACCATACGCAGCCCAGACACAAGATAATTCAGCTTTTGCAGCCCAACGAGCAGCAATACGGTAAAAAGGATAAGGGCAGCAATTTTCTGCATATTTTTTCGATTCAAATCCATTTGCGCACCTCGAATTAACCAAAAGAAAATTTTTGTGTGATAATATCCGTTGTATTTTTTTAGATATCATAATATCCTACCATAGAATGCCGGAAATAGGTGTTAAGTTTTTGTAAAAATTAAAAGAGAGCAGCAATTGCCGCCCTCTTTCGATATTTTACATCATTTTTGGTAATTTATGCTTCACGTGAAACACCGCGCAGCATTCTGGAAGCATTCAAAATTGCAATCACTGCCACGCCGACATCTGCAAACACGGCTTCCCACATATTTGCCATGCCATATGCGCCAAGCGCCAGCACCAGCAACTTGACACCCAAAGCAAATACAATATTCTGCCGGACAATCCGCAGTGTTTTTTTTGCAATGCGGATTGCATCGGGCAGCTTGGAAGGCTGGTCATCCATCAGCACAACATCTGCCGCTTCAATCGCGGCATCTGAACCAAGTCCGCCCATGGCGATCCCAACGTCAGCACGTGATAATACCGGGGCATCATTAACGCCATCGCCAACGAATGCCAGCACACCGCGTGCTGATTTTTGCTGAAGTAATGTTTCGACACAATCTACTTTATCTGCGGGAAGCAGCTCCGCATGGACTTCGTCCAGCCCCAGTTCGCCTGCAACATATTCCCCAATATCTTTGCGGTCGCCAGTCAGCATGATATTCCGGCGGACACCCATACCATGCAGTTTTTGAATTGCATCAGCAGCATCTGGCTTCACTTCATCAGATATCACGATGTATCCTGCATAAGCGCCGCCTGCCGCAAGGTAAACCACTGTGCCCATGGATTTTACTGGCGGGCACAAAATGCCTTCCCGCTCCATTAAACGGCGATTGCCTGCCAGCACCTGCCTGCCATCAACCTTCGCACTGACGCCAAACCCAGCATAATCTTCCACTTCGCTGACGCGGGCATGATCCAGTTTACCGCCATATGCTTCCCGAATGGAACGTGAAATCGGATGTTCCGAAAAGCATTCGGCAAGCGCCGCAAGTTCCAACAATTGCTGTTCCGTGCAGCCCTGCGGCATCGTTTCTGTCACTTGGAATGCACCTTTTGTCAATGTACCTGTTTTGTCAAACACAACCATCTCCGTAGCCGCCAACGCTTCCAAATAGTTGCCGCCTTTGATCAAAATGCCCTGTCGGGATGCACCGCCAATGCCGCCAAAAAAACTGAGCGGGATAGAAATGACCAATGCGCAGGGGCAGGAAATGACCAAAAAAATCAATGCGCGGCGAATGGAATTGCCCCATGAAATGCCTGCCGCAAACGGCAGGAGCGCTGCCAGCGCCACAGCGCCAAACACAACCGCCGGGGTATAATACCGGGCAAATTTGGTAATAAAGTTTTCTGCCTTTGCTTTTTTCGCGCTGGAGTTTTCCACCAGATCCAAAATCTTAGATACCGTGGATTCCCCAAATTCCTTGCTGGTGCGCACCCGCATCAGCCCGCTTAAATTGATGCAGCCGCTGATGATTTCATCTCCAGGTTTAACATCCCGCGGCGCGGATTCACCAGTCAGCGCCGCAGTATTCAGTGAGGATGACCCTTCTATAATGATGCCATCAAGTGGGATTTTCTCACCTGGTTTCACAACAATGACATCACCCACCGAAACTTCTTCCGGATCGACCTGTTCCAATGTCCCGCCGCGTTCAATATTGGCATAGTCCGGGCGGATATCCATCAGGCTGGCAATCGACTGGCGTGATTTCCCAACAGCATAGCTTTGGAACAATTCCCCAACCTGATAAAACAGCATCACCGCTACGCCTTCTTTATAATCACCCAGGGCAAATGCCCCAATTGTGGCAACCGCCATCAGAAAATGTTCATCAAACACTTGACCGCCAAAAATATTCCGGATAGCACACCATAAAACATCCCAGCCTACCAAAAAATATGCGGCAAGATATAAAGCAAGCAACGGGATCCCTTCCAGCGGCAACAGGATTCCTAAAATATACAAAGCAATGCTGCCTAAAATCCGCGTGAGCATTTTCTTTTGTTTTTTTGTCATTGCAGGGCACCTCACTTCACAAATGCCAGAAAATTAACGCTGTATCGTGCAGTCAGGTTCTATCTTTTTGCACGCCTTTACAGCCTGATCCATCACACTTTCAAACAGGTCATCCTGTGCGTCAACGGTCAGTTTCATGGTCATAAAGTTAATGGTTGCTTTGTTGACACCATTGATTTTGTTGATGGCGTCTTCCATCTTTTGTGCGCAGTGGGCACAATCCAAGTCGATAAGTTTAAATACCTTTTTCATCATTGATAACTCCTTTTTTTCTTATTCTAGGACGTGTTCCATGCCCTGGTTGATGATACGGTGTACATGCTGATCAGCCAGTGCATAATACACGGTTTTCCCCTCCCGGCGGAATTTGACAAGCTTTGCCGCCTTGAGCACACGCAGCTGATGCGATATGGCTGATTGGGTAAGCCCAAGAAGCTGTGCAATGTCACAAACGCACATTTCAGCTTCAAACAGCGCATAGAGGATTTTTATTCGGGTGGAATCCCCAAACACTTTGAACAGTTCGGCTAGATCGTAAAGGGTTTCATCCGCGGGCAGTTCTTTGCCAACCTGTTCCACAATTTCGCCATGCACATAAGGTTCGGCACAACATTCGATGATTTCTTTTTCGTGCATATGTTACCTCCTTTCATATGAGCAAGTGTTCATATGTTTATTATATCCCACCATCTGCAAATGTCAATCCCTTTCCCAAATTTTTTTGCAAAACATTTTTGGGGATCTATAAGACCTGTAAAATGCTGATGCCAGCCTTTCAAAAACACTGGCTTATGTGTTATAATATAAAAAAATGCAAAGGAGTCATGAAAATATGAAAACAGCAAAAGGGTTTGCACATGTTGCATTATTTACAGATGATTTAGAAAAGACAATCCGGTTTTATGAACACCTTGGCGGCAAATGCACCATGCGCGGGCAAGCCCAAAAACCACAATGGGTAAATGAACTTGCCATGGTGGAATGGAACGGTTTGGCGCTGGAAATTGTCCAACCTGGCGGTGGTGAAGCAACTGCGGTAAAAAATGATGCGTTCCGGCATATCGCGATTGAAGTGGACAATTTGGAAGAAGCCATTGCAGAAGTCAAAGCCCTTGGCATTGACACTTTCCTTGGCGGTATTACTGAAATGCCGGATTTATTCGGCGGTGTGCGCAACGCATTTTTCACAGGGCCCAGCGGCGAACAAATTGAACTGATGCAGCGGATATGATAAAAATATTATGCGGCAAACTTCCAAATCAATGAAAGGATTGGGTGTTATTATGAATACAAATCTTGCCTATCAGGAATACTTCCAGGAGGAACTCATTGATGGTAAAATTGTGGCAATGTCACCACGCCCCGCATTTAACCATAATCAAATATCAAGCAATATTTATCGTCTTTTTGCCAACCATTTGAAAAAGCGAAAATGTACTGCAATTGCTGATGGTATGGATTTATATCTAACTGAAAAAGACCATTTTGTTCCTGATGGGATGATTGTCTGTGACAAAAACAAAATCAAAGCAAATGGCGTCCATGGCGCACCGGATCTGGTGGTGGAAGTACTCTCGCCCAGCACCATGAAAAATGACCGTACCCATAAAAAAGATGTCTATGAACAATGCGGTGTGCGGGAATATTGGATTGTCAGCCCGGAAAGCAAATCCATTGAACAATATCTGCTGGAAGATGGGAAGTTCACCCTGCATGAAGTTTATGCCATCCGCCCAGATTATGAACTGGAAATGATGAAAGAAGAAGAACGTGCCGCATTGGTCACAGCATTCAAATGCAGCCTTTATGATGATCTGCTGATTGAACTTGATGAAGTTTTTGCAGATATGATATAACAGCAAACCGCTTTCAATCATTTTTCGGCATGAAAAAATCCCGTTTGTCACAAAACGGGATTTTTTATATGGATATCGCAAAAAGGGTTTATTCAATGCCAAACCGATAAATGGTTTTTTGCCGGTAGGTTTCCCCAGCACGTAGGATTGCTTGTGGATATTCCGGGCAATTGATACTGTTTGGGAACGCCTGCGTTTCCAAACAGAAGCCTGTCCGGCATTCATAATGTGCTCCATCTTTGCCGTCGATTGTGCCGTCTAAGTTGTTGCCTGTATAAAACTGCATTCCTGGCTGGGTGGTTTCACAAACCATTGTAATGCCGGTTTGTGCGCACCATGCCTGCGCCACAGGGCGTATCACCCCTGGTATGCCGCTTAATACCCAGTTATGGTCATAACCGCGTGTAAACCGGAGCTGCTCAAAATCATCCTGGATATGCAGCCCAATCGGTGTGCGTTCACGCAGATCCATCGGTGTACCTTCGACACCGGCAAACGCTCCATGCGGGATAGATTCCGCATCAACCGGCGTATAATATTCTGCGTTAATCTGGATTTCCTGCCCCAAAATATCGCCGCTGTCATGCCCTGCAAGGTTAAAATAACTATGATTTGTCAAATTGCAAAGCGTATTCCCGGATGCCTGCGCCCAATATGTGATTTCCAGCGCATTATCCCGCAAGGAATAAATCACTTCAACTTTTAACGCACCTGGGTACCCTTCTTCCCCATCCCGGCTGATCAAACGCAGATGCAAACCATCTGCCTGTATTTCCGGCGACCAAATCCGCCGGTCAAAACCTTTTTTGCCGCCATGCAGATGATTTTTTCCTTCATTGCGGCACAAACGATAGGTTTCACCATCCAGCACAAATTTTCCGCGTTCAATGCGGTTTGCATACCGCCCAATCAGCGCCCCAAGGAATCCCCCTTGGGCTTCATAGGCTTCAACGGTTTCGCATCCTAATACGACATCTATCATATTGCCCTGTTTATCTGGAACCCAAAGGCTTTGCAGTGTGCCGCCATAGGTGAGGACAGCTGCGCGTAACCCGCCGCCTTCCAACATATACCGTTCCACCTGCTTTCCAGCCCTGTTTTCTCCTATGATGCTCTCCCGGTACGTTTTCATCCGGCATTCCTCCTCACTTTTTTATCTGGTTTTTTCGCCCTTTATGGCTTCTATAGTATTATCCATATCTATGATAACACAAGATGTATGGATACGCAATTTTTTCACGCAATAAAATTCCCCGTTTACAGAAAAATCTGAAAACGGGGACAGGCTGATATCAAATTTTGAAATATCCAAAGCCATTGATAATGGCATCCAGTTTTTCACCGCGGCGGCACGCCGGGCACTGGGATGCCGGATGACTGCTGTAACCTGGCAGGTCATTGATATGATACAGCGAATGGATGGGCATATCATCCACCTTATCCAGCGCGCTGAATATCGCGGATATGCCGCGCAGCCGCCCGCCATAGTAGCTAATGCACTCCGCACCTTGCTGCACGGTCATGCCGGTTGTAACCGAAGCCATAAGCAGGATAATATTTTGGTTGTTGATAATTGATGTATAATTATCACGGAACATCATCTGCCCTGCTGAGTTATATTCCGGCGTCAGCACATAGATTGGTTCGCCCCGGTTCACGCCGCGGATATTCCCTTTGGAAAGTTCCTGGGCAAGAAAACCGCCAATGAGCACAGTGCCATCCAGGCAAAGTATCGCTTTTACCTCTGTGGATGAACTATACTGGTGCGCCAGCATTTTTGCGATTTCCTCCGCAACACGCGCATTGCTTTTAATGTCTGTCATGTCAATATAAAAATTAACATGGGAATGGCTTGTTGAAAAATGCCCGTGAACTGCTTTCAGCGAAACCTTGCCCGTTGAACTGGGGATCAAAATCGGTGTCTTTTTTTCCATTGCATTCGCCTCCTTACTTTTATTATAAACGACTGAGCTGGTTTTCGCAATTCTTTTCTGCACAGATTGTGTTATCCCCTCGCCTGGGCACCAAAAAAGGGTGGACAAAAAGCCTGTGGGATACTATCATAGAAGTATACCTGAAACCAAGGGAGGAAATTATGCGACATTTGATTGACCCGCTCGATTTTTCTGTGGAAGAAATTGATGCCTTGCTGCATTTAGCTGACCAGATTGCTGAAAACCCAACCGCCTTCCAAAATGTTTGCGCCCATAAAAAATTGGCGACTTTGTTTTATGAACCATCCACCCGTACCCGCCTGTCCTTTGAAGCTGCGATGCTGAACCTTGGCGGTTCTGTGCTTGGTTTTTCCAGTGCGGACTCATCCTCCGCTGCCAAAGGTGAAAGTGTTGCTGATACAATCCGTGTGATTTCCGGCTATGCGGATATTGCTGCCATGCGCCATCCCAAAGAAGGTGCGCCCCTGCGTGCCGCGCGTTATTCCCGCATCCCCGTTATCAATGCCGGCGACGGCGGACACCAGCATCCTACCCAGACCTTGACCGATTTGATGACCATCCGCCGCCGTATGGGCAGCCTGTCTAACCTGACCATTGGCTTATGCGGCGACTTAAAATTCGGGCGCACCGTGCATTCGCTGATCAAATCCCTATCCCGTTATCCGGGCATCCGGTTCATCCTGATTTCCCCAGAAGAACTGCGCGTACCAGATTATGTGATCAGCGAAGTGCTGGAACCCAAAAAAATCCCTTATGAACAAGTCACCAGCCTTGAAAACGCAATGCCGCTGCTTGATATTCTGTATATGACCCGCGTGCAGCGTGAACGTTTTTTCAATGAAGAAGATTATATCCGGTTAAAAGATACCTATATCCTGACGGAAAAGAAAATGGCGCTTGCCAAACCCAATATGGCTGTGCTGCATCCGCTGCCCCGTGTCAATGAAATTGTTCTGGAAGTTGATGATGACCCGCGTGCTGCCTACTTTGAGCAAGCACAAAACGGCGTTTATGTGCGTATGGCGCTGATTATGACCTTGCTGGGGCTGACAAAATAAACCCAAAAGGAGGAATATACCAAAATGCTGAATATTGATTCAATACAGGATGGCGTTGTCATTGACCATATCAAAGCCGGCACTGGTATGCAGATTTACCATCTTGCCAACCTTGACCGGCTGGACTGCTGTGTTGCACTGATCCGCAATGCACGCAGCGGCAAATATGGGCATAAAGATATCATCAAAATCGAAGGGCTTATTGATTTGGATTTGGACGTGCTTGGCTATGTTGACCCGGATATCACGGTGGATACCATCCGGGGCGGTATGATTGTAGAAAAGAAAAAACTCGCAAAGCCGCGCAAGCTAGTCAATGTGATTCGCTGCAAAAACCCGCGCTGCATTACCTCGGATGAGGAAATAGAGCATATTTTTTACCTCAGTGAAAATGGTCGTTACCGCTGTGCTTACTGTGAACAGGAGCCCAATAAACCGATTGATTAACCCAAAAAGGAGCGCATATGATGCCAAATGTATTTGCTGTTTATTTCTCCCCGACCGGCACTTCCAAAACCGGAGCTGAAACCATTGCCCGTGCCATTTCATCAGATGCCACATTTTATGATTTGACCTGTTTGGATGCCCCGACGCCTGCGCCATTTGATGCAGACAGCCTGGTTGTATTCGGCGCGCCTGTCTATGGCGGACGCCTGTATGAAGGCTTTGCCGCACGTTTGGGCGCACTGCGCGGGCAGGGCACCCCTTGTATCATCACTGTGACCTATGGCAACCGCCATTATGATGATGCACTGCTGGAAATGTCCGATATTGTGCAGGCAAATGGGTTTATCCCCTTTGCCGCCGCAGCGCTTGTCGCGCGGCATACCTATGGTGAAATCCAAATAAACCGTCCCGATGCAAATGATTTATCTCAAGACCAGAATTTTGCCATGCAAGCCCTAAAAAAGTTACAGCAAGGCAGTTTGAAACCCATCTCTGTTCCTGGCAGCAAGCCTTACCGCGAAGGCGGCAAACGCGGGAAATTTTATCCGCTTACAAATGATTCATGTATCCAATGTGGTTTATGCGCCCGCCAATGCCCTGCCTATGCCATTGACCCCCAAAATGTCAGCCATGTAGATGAGAATTTGTGTTTATCCTGTTTCCGCTGCATCCGCTGCTGCCCTGTAGGCGCAAAAAATATGGATGTGCCTACATATCAGGCATTTGCAAAGGAGTTTTCCGTCAAGCTGTCCCAGCGGCGCGAAAACGAATATTTTGTGTAAAAACAATACTGTTTTTATGTTAAATCGGGGACATTTCCCGCAAAAGTGCAGCGCCGCAAAACGGATGCTGCACTTTTTATGTTGGGTTATTCCTTTCCAGCCTTCTATATTCCCTGGGTGAATATCCTGTCTTTTCTTTGAAGCACTTTCCAAAATAGCTTACCTGATGAAACCCTGTGCAAAAAGCAATATCACTGATGGGTTGATCTGTTTTTTGGAGCAGTTCGGCTGCTTTTGACAAGCGGTATTCTATCAAGTATTTATAGGGTGTTGTTTGCAAATTCAAATGAAAATATTTCGCACACGCCGATTTGCTCACATTTGCACTTGCCGCTATATTTTCTAACGTCAATTCCTCTGCATAATGCTGCGCAATATAATACAGGAATTTTTGCATACAAATGCTTGCCACACTTTCCTTACATTTTGCTGGCAATCCAAGATTCTTTCTCATTGTCAGCCAAAGGGTAACCAAAAGAACCTGTACTTCATAAACATAAAATTCTGTTTTATTTTTATAAAGCATCGAAAGTCTGTACAAATATTGCAGCACATTGTCCTGCCATTGCTCTCTTTGCGTAAAATGAAAAAGCTGAAACTGTTCATTTTCCACAATACAATCAACAAGCTGCTTAGCGGGGCTATAAAGTGAAAATTCCAAAAGCTACGCGGGAAAAATAAAGCTGTTATAGTGGCATTCTCCCCCACTTCCTACAAAATGCACTACGTTTTTATTGATAAAGATTCCTTCCCCTTGCCGCACAGCAACTGTATCGGTAAGCGTTTTAACAGTAACAGATCCGCTTAACACATAAATAAACTGCAAATCTTCATGCCAGTGCATGACTTGAAATCCGGGATTTCGGGGATAGCTCCTGCCATTTTCCACATCAAGAACAAGATAAGGAAAATTTGTATCAGAATTTATATTGATGGAATTTATATAATTCTCTTTCTCGCTTTTCATATGCGCCATCCCCTTCATCTGAAAATATATTGATATTTTCTCGCGTTTTTTTCATATTATCTATGCTTTTTATGTGATAAAATTATAGACGAAAAACAAAATGGCGTCAAGCATGCAAGTGCTTTCGCCCTATTTTCATCTATACGGAACAGGAGATACAGCCTTGTATTTTGAATATGGAAGCAAGGAAACAGACTATTTAAAAAGCAAAGATAAGATTTTATCGGCAATTATTGATAAAATCGGTCATATTGAACGCGAAATTGATACCGATTTATTTTCTGCGGTTGTACATCACATCATAGGGCAGCAGATTTCTGTCAAAGCACAGGCTACAATATGGGAAAAAATGCACCGCGATTTAACAGCCGTCAACGCACAAACGGTTTTATCTGCGGGAATCCCAAAACTACAGTCTTTTGGCATGACATTTCGCAAAGCGAAATATATCACAGATTTTGCGGATAAAGTGCAGCGCGGCGAATTTAATTTGCAGGCTGTCCAAAAGCTGCCTGATGCGGATGCCATAAAAGCGCTCTCTGCTTTGAAAGGGGTAGGCGTTTGGACATCTGAAATGATTTTATTGTTTTGTTTGCAGCGTCCAAATATTTTCAGCTTTCATGATTTGGCAATTCAACGTGGGCTTCGCATGGTTTACCATCATCGCGCAATTGACCGTAAGCTATTTGAAAAATACCACAAACGATTCAGCCCATATGGCAGCACCGCAAGCCTGTATTTTTGGGCAGTTGCCAGCGGCGCAATACCAGACATGAAAGATTACCCGCCGCAGAAAAAATGACTTGTTTGCTGCCGTTTTCCATAAAATATATCACACGAAGGAGTTTTACACAATGGCAAATATCATTGTATTGTTTGAAGTAACACTGAAAGATGGTAAAATGGACGATTATTTAAACATGGCTGCATCCTTGAAAGAGGCTTTGTCCCATGCTGACGGCTTTATCCATGCAGAACGCTTTAAAAGCCTTTCTGAAAAAGGGAAACTGTTGAGCTTGTCCGAATGGAAAGATGAAGAAAGTATTGCAAAATGGCGCAATTTAGAAGCACACCGTATGTGCCAACAAGCAGGCAGGACATATAATTTTGTTGACTATAAAATTACAGTCGTTACACCACTGCGCTGCTACACCATGAATATGCGAGAAAACGCCCCAACGGATGCCAACCAATATTTTAACCTGTCATAAAGGGGGCAACCAAATGCAGTATATCAATCATTACCAATCGCCAATTGGCGGTATCCTTCTTGCCGCTGACGAAATTGGGCTGACCGGGCTGTGGTTTGATGGGGAAAAATACTATGCAAACCACCTCGACCCAGAACACAAGCAGCAAACTACACCCATCCTGGCGCAAGCAGAAAAATGGCTGACCATTTATTTTTCAGGCAGAGAACCAAATTTTTTGCCGCCGCTGCATATGATCGGCACACCTTTTCAGCTTGCAGTCTGGGAAAGACTGAGAAATATTCCCTATGGAAAAACCATCACTTATGGAGAAATCGCAAAAGAAATTGCGATGCAAAAAGGGCTTGTCAAAATGTCCGCACAGGCAGTAGGCGGGGCAGTTGGACACAATGAAATTTCGATTATTATTCCCTGCCATAGGGTTGTTGGGACAAATGGAAGCTTAACAGGATATGCAGGAGGAATTGACAAAAAAATAAAACTTCTAACGTTGGAAAAAGCTGATATGCATAATCTCTTTGTTCCAACGAAAGGAACGGCATTATGATATCAAGAAACCTGACTCTACCAATATCTATTACGCCCGTTGCCAGCATTTGTTGCCGCTTCAAATGCTGGCTTTTTTATTTTCCAAACGTTATTCTTTTATATTTTTCTTCATCAGCATGATTTTGCGCAGCATCGTTCCGGCGTAAATTCAAAAAACGGGATATACTAAGCATAATCAAAATAGAGGAGCTGAAAAATATGCCTGTTTTATCAATGAACGCCGAAGCGTACCATCATGCGGTCGAAAAATCTGATAAACCTGTGCTGGTAGAATTTTGGGCGCCATGGTGTACCTATTGCCGCCGCCTTGCGCCTGCTCTGGAGCAGGCAGCAGCACAGTATCAGGATACATTGTGCATCGGGCAGGTCAACATTGATGAAGAACCTGCCTTGGCTGAAAAAGAAAAAATTGAATTGGTTCCTACCCTGCTGCTTTACCACCATGGGAACCTTCTTGGTTCTACTGTTGCACCAGAATCCAAAGCACAGCTTGACGCTTTTCTGGAAACGGCGCTGCATGGGCAACAACCCCTGCAAAATGCCACTGACCATATTTATGATATGATCATCATTGGCGGCGGGCCTGGCGGCTATACCGCCGCATTATATGCGGCACGGGCAGGCTTGGATGTCATGCTTTTGGAAAAACTATCCGCTGGCGGGCAAATGGCGCTGACAGAACAAATTGATAATTATCCCGGTTTTGATGAAGGGGTAGATGGCTTTTTGCTTAGCGAAAAAATGCGGAAAGGCGCAGAACATTTCGGTGCCCAAACCCGCTTGGCACAGGCATTATCTTGTACGCTTTCCGGCGAAATCAAATCAGTGCAAACCAGTGAAGGCGCTTTGAAATGCAAAACCATTGTGCTTGCCACGGGCGCCAACCCGCGGGAACTCGGTATTGCTGGCGAAAAAGAACTGGCAGGGCATGGCGTTCATTATTGTGCTGCCTGTGACGGGATGTTTTACCAGAACAAAAAAACCGTTGTCATCGGCGGCGGCAACAGCGCCGCGGCAGATGCTTTGCTGCTTTCCCATCTTTGCAAACAAGTTACTATCATCCACCGGCGGGATACCTTTCTTGCGGGCAACCAAAATCTATCATAAGCCTTTAATGACTGCCGCAA
The DNA here is from genome assembly GCA_964017555.1 of uncultured Butyricicoccus sp. GTDB lineage: Bacteria > Bacillota > Clostridia > Oscillospirales > Butyricicoccaceae > Butyricicoccus_B. The sequence continues at coordinate 23,486 of CAXHNU010000005.1, forward strand.
ATGTGGATTTCTGCTGGAACTGCATACCAACTGAAATTCTGCGTCATGGGCAAACAAATACAATCCGGCTGCGCAATACGCAAACCGGTGAGCAATCAACCCTTGACTGTGATGGCATTTTTGTCAGCATTGGACGTAAGCCTGCCACAGAGCTGGTCAAAGACCAGCTTACACTTGACCCTGCCGGTTACATCATGGCAGATGAAACCACACGAACCAATATTCCTGGTGTATTTGCTGTAGGCGATGTACGGACAAAGGCAGTACGGCAAATTGTGACCGCTGTATCTGACGGCGCACAAGCTGTCCACTATGCCGAGGAATACTTGGCAGGCACCATGTAAAAAACATCCATTCCAATATGCCAAAAAATATTCTTGACATATGCCAAAAACGCTGGTATAGTAAAGAAAAGCGGCATATGCCAGAAACCAAAAGAAGGTGTATCGTTTGCCAAGGCCACGAAAATGCAGGAAAGTATGCTATTTCCCACAAACCTTAACCTTTCTGCCTGCGGAAAACGCAGCAGGAACCCCCCCTGTCCTTTTAACGGTAGATGAATATGAAACCATCCGCCTGATTGATAAAGATGGACTGTCCCAAGAACAGTGCGGCGCACAGATGCAGGTCGCACGCACAACTGTACAGCAAATCTATGCCAGCGCCCGGCGCAAGCTGGCTGATGCTTTGGTGGATGGTCTGCCCCTTCAAATCACAGGCGGTGATTACCAGCTATGCGACGGTGAAAACGGGCAGTGCAGTTATGGCACATGCTTTAAACGGCAGTTTCGGCAAATGCATACCAGAGAAAAAGGAGAAACGATTATGAGAATCGCAGTTACCTATGAAAATGGAGATATTTTTCAGCACTTTGGGCACACAAAACAGTTCAAGGTTTATGATGTAGAAAATGATAAGGTGATCTCCTCCCAAGTGGTAGACACAAATGGCAGCGGCCATGGCGCATTGGCTGGCATCCTGCACGCACTCCATGCAGATGCTCTGATTTGCGGCGGTATTGGCGGCGGCGCACAGTCCGCACTCGCTGCGGCAGGGATTTCACTGTATGGCGGCGTATCCGGGCAGGCAGATGAAGCTGTGGCAGCATTGCTTGCTGGTAAGCTGGCATTTAACCCGGATGTGCATTGCAGCCATCATGACCATGCACATGGCGAAGAAGGGCATACCTGCGGCAGTCATGGCTGCGGAGAACACCATTGCGGTGGGCATAGCGAAAACGCATAACATTTGTCATGAGTAAAAACCCTGCTGTACAAACACTGTACAGCAGGGTTTTCCTATTTTATGCAGTATATTTCGCGATTAGCGCGCGTGCCATTGGCAATGGAGCTTCATCCGGGTTCAAACGCAGTGAAATATAAGGCTGACTGCCTGCATTCAGCAGCAAACGCCCTTTATAATCCGCATCATTGCAAATGCCGCTTAATTTTGAAAAATCAGCTTGCTGGAATGTAATTTGAAGCCGTCCTTTATCCTGTTTGATTTCGCTGACGCCTGCTGCAGATGCTTCTGCCCGCAATAGCGCAATATCCAGCAGTGCTACTGCAGGTGCTGGCGGTTCCCCATAGCGGTCTATGAGTTCATCCAAAATATCGCTGCGGCTGTCCTCGGAACGTATCGCCGCAATGCGGCGATATAGGTCTACCCGCTGCCCTGGGTCAGAAACATACTCCACAGGCAAATTTGCGGAAAGTGCCAAATCTGCCGCGCATTCCACCCGTTTTGGCGGTGTTTCGCCGCGTTCTTCTAATACAGCTTCCTCCAACAGTTTTAGATATAGATCATATCCAACGCTCATCATATGCCCAGACTGCTCTGGCCCTAGCACATTGCCTGCACCACGGATTTCCAAATCGCGCATGGCAATTTTAAACCCAGAACCAAATTCCGCAAACTCCCGTACCGCGCTTAACCGCTTTTGCGCAATTTCGCTCAGCACCCGCCCGCGCCGGTATGTGAGATAGGCAAACGCACGGCGGCTGGAACGCCCAACACGCCCACGAATCTGATGGAGCTGTGCCAAACCCATATTATCCGCGTTTTCAATAATCAATGTATTCGCATTTGGAATATCAATCCCTGTTTCAATAATGGTGGTACAGACTAAAATATCAATTTCGCCATCTGCCATGCGGGACATCGCAGACGCCAATTCCTTTTGGCTCATCTTACCGTGGGCAATGGCAATATGGGCATCCGGAAGCTGTTTTTGCAGCGCAGATGCTGTACGTTCAATGGATTCCACAATATTATGCAGATAATAAACCTGCCCGCCGCGTGCCAGTTCCCGCCGTATGGCATCCAAAACCAATGCCTCATCATACTCCAGTACGTAGGTTTGTACCGGGTGCCGGTCATGCGGCGGTTCCTCAATCGCGGACATATCCCGTATTCCAGATAATGCCATGTTCAAGGTGCGCGGGATAGGTGTTGCAGATAAGGTTAATACATCCACTTGCTTGCTCATTTCCTTCAGCGCTTCTTTATGGGAAACCCCAAAACGCTGTTCCTCATCAATGACCAACAGCCCCAAGTCATGGAATTTTATTTTTTTATTAAACAGTTTATGTGTGCCGATAATCAGATCAATGGCACCAGTTTGCAGCTGTTCTAATATTTTTTTCTGCTCGGAGCTGGTTTTATATCGGGAAAGCAACTCGATATTCATCGGATATGCTGAAAAACGGCTTTTAGAAGTCAAGTAATGCTGTCGTGCCAGTACCGTTGTCGGCACAAGGATTGCTGCCTGTTTGCCCGCTAGAACACATTTCATAACAGCACGCAATGCCACTTCTGTTTTACCAAATCCAACATCGCCGCAAAGCAGCCGATCCATTGGGCGGTCAGATTCCATATCGGATTTTATTTCAGCTGTACAGCGGAGCTGGTCGTCGGTTTCATCATATGGGAACGAATCTTCAAATTCCCGCTGCCAATCATTATCCGGCGGAAAAGCAAACCCTTTTAATTTCGCACGTTCCGCATAAAGCTGAATCAGTCCTGCGGCAAGTTCTTTTGCCGCGGCTTTGGCGCGGCTGCGGGCTTTGTTCCAATCTGTGCCGCCCAATTTGTTCAGTTTTGTTTTTTCCGGTTCACCGGAACCCCCGATATACTTAGAAATTAAATCCAGGCTTGTCGCCGGGACATATAAAAAATCTGAACCCGCAAACGCAATTTTAATGAAATCACGGGTGGAACCATCCACCTGTAAACTTTCCATGCCAACAAACCGCCCAATGCCATGGTGCTCATGGACAACAATATCCCCTGGGGTTAAGTCTGTGTAGCTTTTGACATGGTCACGCCCGGATTTTTTTGCTTTTGCACGCCTTGCGGCACGCCGCGCAATCACTTGCCCTTCTGTAATCACTGTCAGTTCAGGCGTTGGAAATTCAAACCCGGCACTCAAACAGCCTTCCATAATATGCACACGTCCGGCAGGCGGCAGTTTTGGGCTGAGCCGTGCCGGTACGCCATGCTGGTCAAGCACATCAAACATCCCTCGACAGCGCATTTCTGAAGCGCACAGCACAGCGACTGCACGCCCCCGGCTGATACAGGCGGAAATATCCGCTGCTGCCATATCCATATTGCCGCCATAGGCGTTCATCTGTGTAATCGTAAAGTTCACAAGGGTTTTGGGGGCAAGCTCTGGGATGGAATTTAAGAATGTATCCATCCGGATTGTGGGGCGCTGGTTCAGCGTACGGCAAAGCTGTGAAAACGGCATGGCATACCCTTCGGTCGGCGGCAGCTCCCCGCGTTCGGTCAAAGCTTCAATATCGCTTTCCAGCCGCATAGCAAACCCTTTTGCCGCTTCACGCAAACGGGGCGTGTCGTCAATCAAAATGATGCAGTTATCCGGCAGATAATCAAACGCGGACGCGCTTTCCGGATAAATCAGCGGCAGATATTTGTCGGCTGCGGCAAGCAGGGCGGTTTCGCGCAGGCGTTCGGCATCCCGCAAAATATTTTTCTCCAAATCCGGATGTTTTTTGCGGCGGGTGCGTAAAGCAGCCAACAGCTTTTTGCATAAACCCTCCACACCGCCTTCTGCCATGCCAGGCAGGGCTTCCATGCAGGGTAAACAAGTCAGCGACTCCACTGCCGCGCCGCGCCGCTGGGAACCGACATCAAAATATGCCATGGAATCAATATCATCGCCCCAAAATTCAACGCGGACAGGGGCACGTTCCTGCGGCGGAAACAGGTCTAAAATGCCGCCACGGATAGAAAACTGCCCCGCACCTTCCACCTGTGTGCTGCGCTGATACCCAGCGGCTGTCAGCGCGGCAACAAGATCCGCCAGCGGCTGGGACTGCCCTGCTGTCATGGTAAAAGCAGCCTGCCGCAATGCCCATGGCGGAATGCACGACTGGGTAAAAGCAGCAACCGACCCAACAACCAATGGCGGATGATCCAGCAAGCCCCACAGCGCAGAAATCCGCGCCTGTTCAAACTGACGGGAAGATGATTCCACCCCAAGCATGACAAAATCGCGCTCTGGAACGCGTAAAGCAGTTTTCCCAGAAAACGCCGCGATATCATCCGCAAGGCGGCGCACCGCAGATTCATCATCGGTCAGCACAGCAACAGGCTGCCCGGTTTCCAAATAGATTGCAGCAGCAATCTGGGCTTTGGACACCGGCGGCAGCCCAACAGCCATCGCAGGCGTCTGCCCACTACGGACGCCTTGCATTAACTCCCGATATGCAGCAGTTTGTGTTATGGTTAATGTAATATCCAACATTTTATTGTATCACCCAGATTCATCATAAGGGAAACCCCTTGTCGTTTTATGCTGCCTTTTGCAGAGCATCACAACATATAGCCTGCTCTCCCAGTCATTGGGAGGCAGGCAGCAATACACACAGGGCAGATTTTTCAATCTGCCCTGTTATTTATACCATTACATCCCGCAGTCTAAAACGCGGGTCTGGTAAAATCGCCCTTTTAGCCATGTTCATGGCAATGGGCACAATCCATGCTGCACCCTAAAATCGGGCCGGGATCTTTGCCCATTTTGCGGTAATAATCGGCAATGGCGCTGCGCAGCGCCTCTTCTGCCAACACAGAACAGTGCATTTTGACTGGCGGCAGTCCATCCAAGGCTTCCGCAACCGCTTTGTTGGTGAGTTTGAGCGCTTCCTTAATGGTTTTGCCTTTCACCATTTCGGTTGCCATGGAGGAAGTCGCAATCGCGGCGCCACAGCCAAAGGTTTTAAATTTGACGTCCTCAATCACGCCATCATCTGTCACTTTCAGATAAATGCGCATAATATCGCCGCATTTTGCGTTGCCAACCTCGCCAATGCCATTTGCATCCGGCAGTTCGCCGACATTGCGCGGGTTTGTAAAATGGTCATAAACTTTTTCGCTGTATTCCATCGCCATATGGTTTCAAGTCCTTTCCTAAAATGGCTTTGTTTCAATGATTGGTTAATTCATGCGCCGCAACAAGGTTTGGTTTCCCATCCACCCAAACTGGGCTCATGGCACGCAGAGTACCAACAACTTTTGTCACAGTTTCAATCAAATAATCGACATCTTCTTCGGTATTTTGTTCACTAAGGGTCAGGCGCAACGAGCCATGTGCAATTTCATGCGGCAAACCGATTGCCATCAACACATGGGATGGATCTAACGAACCGGTGGAACAAGCGGAACCTGTTGATCCGCAAATGCCTGCATTATCCAAATATAAAATAAGCCCTTCCCCTTCAACCGCTTCAAAGACAAACGATGCTGTGCCAGGCAGCCGGTTTTCCGGATCGCCTGTATAGTGGGTGTATGGGATTTTCAAAATGCCATTTACCAAACGCTGTGTCAGCTTTCTGACATAATCCATTTTGGGGGCAAGGTTATCCCCTGTCGCGTCAGCAATTGCCTGCCCAAGCCCAACCATGCCCGCAACATTTTCTGTGCCTGAACATAAACCTTTTTCCTGCCCGCCGCCATAAACCAGCGGCTTTAAGGCAATGCCTTTACGGCAATATAATGCGCCAATCCCCTTTGGCCCATGGAATTTATGGGCAGACAGGCTAAGCATATCAATCCCCATTGCTTGTACATCAATCGGGATATGCCCAATGGCTTGCACCGCATCTGTATGAAACACCGCGCCATGGGCATGAGCAATCTCCGCAATGGCTGTAATATCCTGTACGGTACCAATTTCATTATTTGCCGCCATAATCGTGACAAGAGCAGTTTCATCAGAAACCACTGCTTTCAGCTGTTCCAAATCCACATGGCCCTGGCTGTCCACGTTCAGGTAAGTGACCGGGAATCCTTCTTTTTCAAGGGCTTCGCAGGTATACAGCACAGCATGGTGCTCAATACGGGATGTGACAATATGTTTGCGCCCTTTGGCGGAAGCACCCTTGACAAAACCGGAAATGGCAAGGTTATCCGCCTGCGAGCCGCCGCCTGTGAAAATGATTTCCTCTGGGCTGGCTGCATGAAGCGCCTCAGCCACTTGACTGCGGGCGTTCTGCATGGCACGGCGCGCTTGGTTGCCTGTGCGGTAAAGTGAAGATGGGTTGCCATAAAAATCACGCAGCCAAGGCTGCATGGCATCATATACAGAACTGGAAACCGGCGTGGTTGCCGCGTTGTCTGCATAAACAAATCTATTCATAATCTAGGGAAATCCGCCTCCTTATATGGCATTCGGTGTTGTATAGGTATAATATACACCAAATCGGTATGATATATCAAGCTGTAATAATGCACGAAAGAACCGCCGGGAAAAGCCTCAATATTCGACCATTTCAAATAAGATTCCATATTACTTCCGGAAATCCCATAAAAACGCGGACGGCAAACCCGGTAACTGATGTTTAGTTTACTATAATTTTGCCCAAAAAGCAATGTGCAAAACCGTGTTTTTGCAAAGAAAGTGATATGGTACCCTGGAAACAGGCAAAACAAAAGCCGCCCCCGGCGTTGGGGACGGCTTTTGCGCAGGAAATAAAGAGATAGAGAAAGAATGAATCCATGAATATTTTGATAATCTGTTCTGTCCTTCAATTATTATTATACCGGACTCTTTCGGTTTGTGCTAGCTGATTCTTGCGCAGCTTTTGTGGAATACGCCCGGGAAAACCGTTTTTTCCTGCCCGCCCTTGTTACATCTTGTGGCATAAGCCGGATGGCTCACATCGGGTGCTGCTGCTCCTCATAAGCGCGCAACACATTTTTCTCCAATTTTTCACGCAGTGCCGGCCCAATTGGGTGTACAATATCCCGATACCGCCCATCAGGCATCCGGCGGGATGGCATTGCCAGGAACAGCCTGTCCTGTCCATCAATGATTTTGATGTCATGCACAGCAAAAACATCATCAAAGGTGACGGATACCAAAGCACGCAGCCGTCCTTCATCGTGAAAATGGCGAAACTTAATGTCGGTGATTTCCATAATTGATTGCTCCTTATCAAGTGTCCGATTCAGGGAGATTCGCTATTTATATTTTGATCCATATGGCATATAATATACTTGGTACACGAAAAAAAATTTTGCAGGGGGCAATCCTGCCACATATATTTTGGAGGAATTTGAAAATGGAACATTCTTTGAAGTTTTTTATAGATGGGAAAAAAACTGCGCATTTGATCGGCATTGGCGGCGTATCCATGAACTCGCTGGCGGAACTGCTGCTGTCACTGGGGATGCCGATTACCGGGTCTGACCGGGCACACTCCGCTGTGACCGAACGGCTGGAACGGCTGGGCGCAAAAATCACCTATGCCCACCTGCCTGAAAATGTGGAAAATGCGGCACTGGTTATCCGCACAGCCGCTGTCCATGATGATAACCCGGAAATCATCCGCGCACATGAACGGGGCATCCCGGTCATGGAACGTGCAGAAGCCTGGGGCAGCCTGATGAAAGATTATCAGGAGGTCATTTGCTTATCCGGCACCCATGGCAAAACCACGACGACTTCTATGATGAGTTTGGTTGCTATGCACGCCAGCCTTGACCCAACGGTGATGGTTGGCAGCCATCTGCCCGCCATCGGCGGGACACTGCGCATTGGCGGCAAAGGCTGCTTTGTGGCGGAATCCTGTGAATATTGTAATTCTTTCTTATGTTTTTCCCCAACGGTTGCTGTTATTTTAAATATTGAAGCTGACCATTTGGATTTCTTCAAGGATTTGGATGACATTATTCATTCATTCCATGAATTTTGCCTGCGCACACCAGAAAATGGCGTAGTCGTTGTCAATGCGGATGATCCAAACGCCATGAAGGCTGTCCATGGGGTAAACCGGAAAACTGTTACCTTTGGCACCAGCCCCCAAGCTGACGTTTATCCGGAAAACATATCAGTCAAAAATGGATATTACAGCTTTGATGTGATTGTACATGGCGAAAAATATGCCGCAGTAGCGTTATCTGTCCCAGGGCGGCACAATATGCTTAACGCACTTGCCTGCTGTGCCGTATCCGCCTTTCTGGGGCTGGATGGCACTCAAGTCGGTGCCGGGCTGGACGCTTTCACCGGCTCTTCCCGTCGGTTCCAAAAACTTGGCACGCTGCCTTGCGGCGCTTTGGTGGTCGATGATTATGCGCACCATCCCAGCGAAATGCGGGCAACCCTTGCCGCCGCACGGGAAATGGGTTTTGACCGGATTATTTGCGCATTCCAGCCCCATACCTACACGCGGACAAAGGCGCTTTTTGATGAATTTGTCAGCGCATTATGCTGCTGCGACCTCGCTGTGTTGGCGCCAATTTATGCTGCCCGCGAGCAAAATACCATTGGTATCTACGCTTCAGATTTGGCAGCACAAGTGCCCGGCGCAAAATGTTTTGATTCATTTGAAGAAATTGCTGCATTTCTGCAAAAAACTGCTCGTGCGGGTGACCTGATTTTAACCATGGGCGCAGGCAATATTGATACGGTCGGACAGATGCTTCTGACAGGCAGCCTGTAAAAAGGTTACAAACAGATAACAGTATTGATAAAATCCAACATGGAATCTTGACAAATCACACGAAATCAGCGATAATAGAAATACAGTTAATTGGTTATTTTGTATAAGCCAGATGCGGAATGGAGGGATTGGTCATGACAGATAACCTCGTAATCACAATCAGCAGACAATATGGCACCGGTGGGCGCGAAATTGGGCATAAATTAGCGCTTCGCCTTGGCATTTCCTTCTTTGACCGGGAACTCATCACCCGTGCCGCAAAAAAATCCGGCTTTAGCGAGGAACTGTTTGAACAGCTTGACAAACGCGCAACCAACAGCTTCCTGTATTCTTTGACCATGTTCGGTTCCACTGGACTCAATGGCATGAGCCTGACTGACCAGCTCTATTTGGCACAGGCAAAAGTCGTCCGTGAAGCTGCTGAAAGCGGTCCTTGCGTCATTGTTGGGCGCTGTGCAGACCATGTGCTGCGGGAATGCACCAATAAATTCGATTTCTTTATCCATGGTTCTTTGGAAGATCGTGTACATCGCATCCAAACCTGCGGGGATTATGAAATTACTGGGAAATCTCCTGAAGCCGCACTCGAAAAAATGGATAAGCAGCGTTCCACTTACTATAATTACTACACTGGCAAGGCTTGGGGCAAATGTGACCATTATGATTTATGTGTCAATTCCGGTCGGTTAGGTGTCGAAAAATCGGTGGAACTTCTTATGACCTATATCGATGCCCTGAAGAAATAACTTCTGGGGCTTTGTCCGAGAAAAGAGAGGGAAGAAAAACAACGCAGTACCAATTTGGGCTGCGTTGTTTTTTTATTTATAATTGCTATTTGCTATCAATTCGACGCTTTTTTTATTTTTCTTTAAATTTTCGATAAATTTTTAATTTTTTTTGCAAATTGACTTCCAATTCGAGAGAACATATGTTATAATCATTATAGACAGTTACATTCGATTTTGCAAGATGTTTTCTATGCACTTTAACATCTTTAATTACGTATATTTCTATATTGCAAAGGAGGTTTACAATGACCCAATATTTGGCGCACATCTCTATGGATGAACCACAAAGAACACAATCTGTTGAAGCCCACTGCCGGAATACTGCCGCTTATGCCGCGCAGGCTTTATCCCCTGTATCCTTGGCTGCCAGCGGGTATCTTGCCGGGCTGATTCATGATGCCGGGAAATATACTGCCAAATTCCAGGATTATTTAATCCGTCAAATTGGCACCCGTGGTTCTGTCAACCATACTTTTGCAGGGGTGCGCTTGCTGCTGGAACATTATCATGCCAAAAAGAGTACAGATTTAAGTTTCGCTGATATTGTATGCGAAGTTCTGGCAGTCGCTGCCGGTGGGCACCATGGCTTATTTGACTGCATCAGCGAACAAGGTAAAAACGGTTTTGAAGAACGCCTTACTCGGCAAGGCATTGATTATGACCAGGCTGTAAATGAATTTTTCTGTCACTGTATTTCATCAGAAGAACTGGATCTGCGGTTTCATGAAGCCGAGCAGCAATTAACGCCTGTTTTAGAGCGTATTTCAAATATGACAGATCCGGAACGCGACCAATATGAAGAGGAAACTCATTTTTATTCCGGGCTTCTGTGCAGGTTAATATTGTCTGCTGTAATCAATGGAGATCGGCAGGATACCGCCGAATTTATGCGCAATCAGGCTTTCCCGCAAAAACGCACCCAAGACGAACTTGATCAGCTTTGGTCAGAATGTCTTGCACGGGTTGAACAGAAATTATATGTATTCCCACAAATATCTGAAATTGATAAAGCACGGCAATCCATTTCCGCACAATGCAAAGCTGCTGCAAAACAATCTGGTGGTATTTTCCGACTGAATGTGCCAACAGGAGGCGGTAAAACATTGTCTTCCCTGCGTTATGCACTGGCACATGCAAAAGAATGATATTGACAATATCAAGAATGATATTGTCAATATCAGTTGACACATTAAAGTCAAAAATCTGCAAGATCTAAGCGATAGCATTTAAAGCAGCATAGTAGCGTTGACGCTTGACAAGAGGAGGGAGCCCATCGTTGGCAGAGCAAATGCGGCGGCGATTCCAGTAGATCATGAAGTATCTCCAAATAAGGGATTTTAGCGTCGCCATTGGCATGGTTTCTGGATCGAGCCGATCATAAAACAACTCACACTTCATCCTAGCCCACATACTCTCACAACGGGCATTGTCATGACAGCGGCCACTGTCGCTGTTCATACTCTGTTGGATCTTGTATTTTCCCACAACTTCCCGGTAAGCGCTGCTGGTATACTGGGAGCCCCGGTCAGAATGAACGATAGCTCCCCGCAGAGCTGGATGAGCAGTTACTGCATTTTTTAGTGTTCGTACACACAATTCTGCCCGCATATTGTCATCCATAACAAGACCAAGAACCTCGGCATTAAAACAATCGAAGATTGCCGAAACGTATAACTTTCCATCTTTCGCTTTAATTTCAGTAAGATCGGTCACGCATTTTTCCAGAGGTTTCTCTGCATAAAAGTTTTGTTTCAGCAGGTTATCTGACTTTCTAGCCTCACGATCTGCCTTTGTGATACCGTTTGGTTTACGCTTTGGATGGTGGACTAAACCGATCTTCCGCATGATGCGGTAGACTGTACTCTCACTGGGGATTTTCATATCTTCAGGTTTTTTCAGCAGTATTGCTTGGTACATTCGCTTTCGACCATAAGTGTCATTGTAAACATCTTCTTTGACGATCGCGCGCATAGCATTCGCTAAACCTTGGTACTTCCAAGGACGGTTTTTCCGAGATAAATACTGATAATACCCTTGTCGGCTTACTTTTAGTACACGACAGTACAAAGAAAGTTTCCCTTTTCCGCCGCCGGACATTTTTTCTGAGAGAAATTTCATCCTCTGATCTTTACTCATTTCCGACGGCTGGCGGCGAAAAAAGCGCTGGCCTCCGCCAAAAATTCATTTTCTTCTTTTAGCCGCCGATTTTCACGCTCCAACGTTTTCATCTGCCTGCGCATCACTGCCAATTCTTCTGCCAGACTCATCGCCGAATTGGGTGTGTAACTGCCAGCTCCCATATCCAGCCGCCCTTCCCGTGCTGCTTTCATCCACCCATAGAGTGTGTTCTCTGGAACCCCCAATTCTCTTGCTGCTTTTCTTTCGCCAATCTCTTTGGCCAGTTTTACGGCCTCCACCTTGTATTCCTTTTCATATTTCTGTTGCTGTTTTCCCATTTCTTATGCACCTTCCTTTTTACTCTATTTTATCACTTTCTTTTTGTGTTGAAGGTGTCAACTTTATTTATACAACATCATATCGTAATTGCTACCACAAATGGTACAACTGCTTCCGGAAATATGTCTGCCTCCTTTCTGGTCAGTCTTGGCTTTTCCTACTCACATACTTCAAGCAATACAACATACTATCGCCGTCCTATTTCAGTCAACCTCCGCATCAAGCAACCTTGGGCTTCATAATATCCCTAATATAGCTAACTGGTACACCCGTTATCCAATATCCATAAATCTAACTGTAACTATACCTACATCAATCTAATCACTTTAACAGCTACATCGTTAAAAGCCCTGCTTTCCAGTACAGAAAGCAGGGCTTTATATCGTGCGGAAATAAAAAATCTTATTTCAGATTGAACCAAGCGTCACGCCCGAGGAACTGTGCAACATCGCCGAGTTCTTCTTCAATGCGGAGCAGCTGATTGTACTTCGCAACGCGGTCTGTACGGCTTGGCGCACCAGTCTTAATCTGACCAGCATTCAGCGCAACTGCCAAGTCAGCAATGGTTGCATCCTCAGTTTCACCGGAACGGTGAGAAACCACTGCGGTATAACCAGCACGGTTTGCCATCTGGATAGCATCCAGGGTTTCGGTCAGTGAACCAATCTGGTTTACCTTGATGAGGATAGAGTTTGCAACGCCAAGGTCAATGCCTTTTTTCAGGCGGCTTACATTGGTAACAAACAGGTCGTCGCCAACGAGCTGGATCTTGTCGCCCAGCGCCTTAGTCAGCATATCCCAGCCTTCCCAGTCTTCTTCTGCCATACCATCTTCCAGAGAGATGATCGGATACTTTTCAGCAAAAGTCTTCCACATATTCACGAGCTGTTTCTGGGTCATCTTCTTGCCGGATTTCGGCTGGATATAGCATTTTTCTTCATCGTTCCACCATTCAGAGGAAGCCGCGTCAATAGCAATCATGAAATCTTCGCCGGGCTTATAGCCAGCTTCTTCTACTGCCTGGACAATCACGCGCAGTGCATCTTCATCCTTTTTCAGGTTGGGTGCATAACCGCCTTCATCGCCAACGCCAGCAGCCGGTGTACCGTTTTCTTTCAGGGTCTTTTTGAGGGTATGGAAAACCTCAGCGCAGCGGCGCAGCGCTTCGCGGAAAGACGGTGCAGAAACAGGCATAATCATAAATTCCTGGATTTCAACATTGTTGGTTGCATGGGCGCCGCCGTTGAGGATATTCATCATCGGCACTGGCAATGTTTTTGCATTGCAGCCGCCAATGTAATTGTAAAGCGGCAAGCCAAGTGCTTCTGCCGCAGCCTTTGCAACAGCAAGGGATACGCCAAGGATTGCATTTGCACCCAGACGGGTTTTGTTTGGCGTGCCATCAAGCGCAATCATTGCCTTGTCAATGGCTTGCTGGTCAAGGGCATTCATGCCAATCACTTCTTCTGCAATTTCGCCGTTTACAGCGTCAACAGCCTTGAGCACACCTTTGCCCAAGTAACGGTCCTTATCACCGTCACGCAGTTCGCAAGCTTCAAAAATACCGGTAGACGCACCAGACGGAACAGCGGCACGACCCATATATGCGCCGGTATCGCCCTCAACATAAACTTCAACCTCAACAGTCGGATTACCGCGGGAATCCATTACCTCACGGCCGATTACGTCAACGATTTCGATGTAACCCTTCATAATAACCTTCTCCTTTGCAATTAGAGTATTACAAAACCAGCAATCCACAGCAAACCCGCTTTCCGCAGGGCTGCTGCGGAAAGGCATGATTTACTGAATCAGCAGGCTTCTGCCTGTCATTTCCTCTGGTTTTTCCAGCCCCAGCAACTCCAGCATGGTGGGCGCCAAATCCGCCAGCATACCGCCTTTATCCAGCGCTTTCACTTCATCGCGCCCAACCAGCACCAGCGGCACTGGGTTGGTGGAATGGGCAGTGAATGGGGAAACTCCATCATTTTCAAGCATCTGGTCAGCGTTGCCATGGTCAGCGGTGATGAGCGCCGCGCCGCCTTTGGCAAGCAGTGCATCCACAACCTTGCCCACGCATTCATCCACTGCCTCTACCGCCTGCACTGCCGCGCTGAATACACCGGTATGACCAACCATATCACAGTTGGCATAATTGAGGATAATTACATCATATTTATCGGATTCAATGCGTTTCAGCACCTCATCAGTTACCTCATAAGCCGACATTTCGGGCTTGAGGTCATAGGTTGCAACCGATGGGGATTTGATCAGCGCACGGTCTTCGTTTTTATATTCTTTTTCAATGCCGCCATTAAAGAAAAATGTTACATGAGCATATTTTTCCGTTTCGGCAATGCGCAGCTGATGCAGCCCTTTTTCAGCGATATACTCGCCAAAGGTATTGGTCAGCACCTGTGGTTTAAAGGCAACTTCAACATTGGGCATTGTCACGTCATATTGGGTCATGCAGACATAATGGACAGGCAAGTTTCCATTTTCACGGACAAACCCATCAAAATCCGGGTCAACAATCGCACGAGTAATTTCACGCGCACGGTCGGGACGGAAGTTTGCAAAAATCACCGCGTCATCCGGGCGGACATTTGCACCTTCGGTAATAATCACAGGTTCAATAAATTCATCGGTCACACCTGCGTCATAAGACGCCTGGATTGCCGCAATCGGGTCAGGGTTTACCGGTGCCTTGCCGCGGACAATCGCGTCATAAGCGCGCTCCAGACGCTCCCAGCGCTTATCTCGATCCATGGCATAATAACGCCCATCAATGGTTGAAATGCAGCCAATTCCAAGTTCGGCAATTTTATCGACAATCTTCTGCACATAGCCAATACCGGAAGTCGGCGGGGTATCGCGTCCATCCATAAAGCAGTGGACACAAACTTTATCCAGTCCTTTTTGCTTTGCCAAATCCAGCAGTGCACAGATATGGTCCAAATGGGAATGCACGCCGCCATCGCTCATCAGCCCAAAAATATGCAGGGTTGAATGGAACCATAAGCACTGGTCAACCGCGTGCAAAAATGCTTCATTTTCAAAGAAATCGCCATCATCAATGGATTTTGTGATGCGAGTTAGTTCCTGATAAACAACACGCCCCGCACCGATGTTGGTATGTCCAACTTCGGAATTGCCCATTTGCCCATTGGGCAAACCGACATCCATACCAGATGCACCAATGACAGTATGTGGGCATTGGCGCAGGAATTTATCCATATTCGGGGTTTTTGCTGTATGGATTGCGTTGCCGGCATCGCTTTCACGATAGCCGTACCCATCCATAATGATAAGGGCAAGCGGATGCTTCCCTGCTGCCGCAACTTTTGCAGTTTTGGCTGCTTTTGCGGGTTGTTCTGTTTTTGCAGGTTGTTCTGCTTTTGTTGGTTTTGATTTTGCCGCGGTAAAATCCGCGACAATATCTTTCATGGTCTTCTTTCTGGGCATGAATCACTTATCTCCTTATTCAAGCGTAGGAGAGGGGGATAAGCCCAATTGCCTGTCCCCCTCCCATCCCGGCCAGCGCCGGAATGCGCTGCCTTCATCAGTTCTGATTTGCTGCTTCTACAATTGCGGCAAAATCCGGCGCCTTCAGGGAAGCGCCACCGATTAAACCGCCATCTACATCGGGCTGTGCCAGCAGTTCTGCCGCATTGCCAGCGTTCATGGAACCGCCATACTGGATTGTAATGGCACGTGCTGCGCGCGCACCATAGAGTTCACGCAGGCAGTCACGGATTTTCGCGCAAACCTCACCAGCCTGTTCACTGGTTGCGGTTTTGCCCGTGCCGATTGCCCAGATTGGTTCATATGCAATGATAACCTTTTTGATATCCTCAGCGGTTACGCCTTGCAGCGCAATCTTGACCTGCTTGCGGATGACTTCCATGGTAACATCCTGTTCACGCTCTGTCAGCGATTCACCAACGCACAAAATGGGGCGCAAGCCGTTTTCGAGTGCAACGGTTACCTTTTTATTGCAGGTTTCATCGGTTTCTGCAAAATACTGACGGCGTTCAGAATGCCCGATAATCACATACTTTACACCCAATTCCTTGAGCATATCGGCAGAAATTTCGCCTGTAAACGCACCCTTCGGCTCAAAGTGCATATTTTCCGCACCAATCGCAATTTTGGAACCCTTTGCGGCCTTTACTGCAGCCTGAATATCGGTGAACGGCACGCAAAGTACCATTTCACACCATTTGGTTTTGCTCAGCAGCGGTTTCATTTCTTCAATGAGCGCCTTTGCCTCGCTTGGTGTTTTGTTCATTTTCCAGTTACCAGCAATAATTGTCTTGCGATATCTGCGATTCATGTATAATACCCCTTTCAAAATCTTAGCGACGTTGTCAGTCAAAATTTATGTATTTATAGCCGGGTACGAAACCCGGTATAAAACCAATCCTATTCCCCCGCCGGGGGCGGCATCCCCCAGCGGGACAAAGCCTATTTCTTATTTATCGTTGAGGCAAGCAATGCCTGGCAGTTCCAGCCCTTCCAGGAACTCAAGAGAAGCGCCGCCGCCAGTGGAAATATGGGTCATCTTATCTGCAAAGCCCAGTTTTTCAACAGCCGCTGCCGAATCGCCGCCGCCAATAATCGAAATTGCCTTAGAACCTGCAATTGCCTTTGCAACTGCCTTGGTGCCAATGGCAAACGCATCAAATTCAAATACGCCCATCGGACCATTCCAAACAACGGTGCCTGCATCCGCAACAGCTTGTGAGAACAGCTCCACGGTCTTGGGGCCGATATCCAAGCCCATCATGCCGTCCGGGATTTTGCCAGCTTCACATACAGAAGGCGCCGCGTCTGCTGCAAAATGGTCTGCACAAACTGTATCCACTGGGAGCAGCAATTTCACGCCTTTTTCCTCTGCTTTTTTGAGCAGACCAAGCGCCAGATCGAGCTTATCTTCTTCACAAAGGGAGGTGCCAATATTGCCGCCCTGTGCTTTGGAGAAGGTATAAGCCATGCCGCCGCCGATAATAACGGTATCACATTTATCAATCAGGTTGTTGATGACATTGATTTTATCCGAAACCTTTGCGCCGCCGAGAATGGCAACAAATGGACGTGCCGGATTTGCAAGCGCCTTGCCCATGATGGAAATTTCTTTGCTGATGAGATAGCCGCAAACAGCCGGCAGGTAATCTGCAATGCCTGCTGTAGTTGCATGGGCGCGGTGTGCGGTACCGAACGCATCATTGACATAGATTTCCGCCATATCTGCCAGTTCTTTAGCAAATGCGGGATCATTCTTTTCTTCTTCCTTGTGGAAACGGACATTTTCCAGCAGGATCGCTTCACCAGGCTGTACAGCCGCCGCAAGCGCCTTGGCATCCGGGCCGATAACGTCCTTTGCGAGCTTCACTTCTTGTTTCAGCAGTTCGCTAAGGCGTTCCGCAACCGGCGCCAGGGAGTATTTCTTTTTGAACTCACCCTTCGGGCGACCCAGATGAGAGCACAGGATCACAGCAGCCTTATGTTCAAGCAAGTACTTGATGGTTGGCAGTGCTGCAACAATGCGCTTATCGTCAGTAATCCGCCCTGTTTCATCCTGCGGCACATTAAAATCACAGCGCACAATAACCTTCTTACCGTTTACGTCGATGTCTTCTACATTTTTCTTGTTGTAATCCATAGTGACTCTCCTTTGAGCAATTAAATTTTATCAAAACGGACGCAAACCGAATGTTTTATTCCAGAAAGGCGTCCTTTTGGGCAACTTGACTCCTCAGACAGCATTATACTTGTTTTATGCTTAACAATCAATAGAGTTTTTGAAAAATTCCGCAAAATAATCCGCGGTTTGGTGATTATTTTATTTTACACGCCAATGAAAACGAAAATTCTGTATAATTTCACCCCTTGCAAAAATGCAAACGGCAATTTTCAGCCAGTGCGCGGGCTGCCATAATACATCACGGCGAGTGCCTGCGGGCCAGTATTTGTAATTACTGAAACGCCGATTGGCCAGCGTTCTACCTTTGGGAACCCCAACCCATACAGGCGTTTTTCCAGCTCCGCAATGCGGCTTTCAGATACATCACCATAAAGCAAGCCTGCGGTTTGCTGCTCCGGGTTTAAAACCCGGTGATTCACAAAATCAACCATTGCCGGGATTAGGTTCTTTTCGCCGCGTGCCTTGCCGCACACCTTGACCTCACCGGCATAGACGTGACTGATAGGCTTCAGCCCAAGGGCTTCACCGACAAATGCAGCGCCGCCGGAAATGCGTCCAGAGCGCCGCAGGAATTTCAGGTTATAAACACCCAACACTGCTTCGCACCGCTTCAGACGGGAGCGTACCACACCCAAAATTGCATCAAAACTGTCGCCCTTATCGCGCATTTGCGCGGCGTCCAAAATTACCCTGCCATAAATCATGGTATAGGTTTCCGAATCGACCAATTCGATTTTCATGCCTCTTCCATATTCTTCATAAAACATATCGCGCGCCATACAAGCAGACTGGAACCCGCCAGAACCTTTTGCATTCATGATAATGCCCAGCATATGAGTAACCCCAGTTTGATGGGCACGACGGTAAGCATCCAATAGCTGTGACAGTGAAACCTGTGCCGTGGAAGGGATTTCCTCGCTTTCCGCCAGCAGCCGCCAATAAGCTTGCGGTGTGATATCATAGTATTCACGGAAGGTACGCCCTTCATGCATCACCTGCACTGGTACAATTTCGATTTTATATTTTTCCACCAACGCCTGTGGGATATCACAGGCGGAATCCGCAAAAATATGGATTTTTTCCATAGCCCCTCCTTTACCGTGCGGGCGGCAAATCCACCGGAAAACGTCCAGCTTCATCCAGCCCGCGGAAACCATCCTGCCGCAGTGCTTCAAAGGTCACAACAGCGACTGAATTCGACAAATTGAGGCTGCGTGCGCCTTCGCGCATGGGAATGCGCAGGCAGCGTTCAGGATGCGCTGTGAGCAAATCTTCCGGCAGCCCTTTGGTTTCCTTGCCAAACAGCAGATAGCAGCCATCAGCAAACCGGGCTTCCGTATAAGCGCGGGGCGCTTTGGTAGATAAATACCAATACTCGCCATTTGGATTTTCCGCAAAAAAGTGGGCAAGATTCTCATAATACCGAATATCCAACAAGTCCCAATAATCCAGCCCCGCACGTTTTAGCTGGCGGTCGCTGACAGAAAACCCAAGTGGTTTCACCAAATGCAGCACAGAACCAGTTGCGGCGCAAGTGCGCGCAATATTGCCTGTATTTTGTGGGATTTCAGGTTCGACCAAAACGATATGAAACATGATTCTCCCCTTTGCCATGCAGCCTGCTGTCAGGCGGCAGGCGCTTATTTGAATTACCTTCTAATATCATATGCGAAAAAGGCGTATTTTTCAAGCAATTCTTTCCGATTTTCCGCAAAATCATGCAAAAAAAATGGCGGGGCCATGCCCCGCACCAAAATTTATGCAAAATATGCCCTTGTCTGACGCACATTTTCCTCAATTGCTGCCTTGAGCGCATCAATTGATGCAAAAGCCTGTTCCGGGCGCAGGAATTTATGCAGCTCTACATGGATAAATTTCCCATATAAATCACCCTGGAAATCCAGCAAATGGGGTTCAATGGTTGGGCCGCCGCCATCGACAAATGTTGGCTTGACGCCGATATTGGTTGCGGCAAGATGGGCTTGCCCATCAGCAATGACGCGGGAAGCATAAACGCCATAAGGCGGCAATGCCATTTCGGGCGGCAATGGCAGGTTGACCGTTGGCACGCCAATGGTGCGCCCCACTTTGCGCCCATGGGCAACAGCGCCCGTAATGGTATAGGGATGCCCCAGGAATTTTTCTGCCTGCTCCATATCACCTTGTGAAATCAGTTGGCGGATATAGGTTGACGACACCACAATGCCATCAATTTTCACATCTGGGATACAGTCGTAACCAATGCCTGCTTTGGCGCATTCCGCTGCCATGCCTTCAGGCGTACCCAGCCCTTTGTAGCCAAAACGGTTGTTATGCCCAGAAATAATATATTTCGCATGGAACCTGCCAATGAGCAGCTTATGAATAAAATCACGCCAATCCATCGTGCGCAAATGGGTATCAAAATGCCCGAAAATAACCTCATCCACACCGCCAAGCCGTTTGATTTCATCAGCACGGCCGCCATTGGCGGTAAGCATTGGCACCTGTACGCCGGACATCGCCGAGCTTGGGTGCTGGTCAAATGTAAAGACAGATGCAATGCCGCCAATTTCCCGTGCCCGCTGCACAGCCTGCTGCATCAGCGCTTGATGACCAAGATGCACACCATCAAAATAGCCCAGCGCGATTGCACGCGGCTGGTTTTCCTGTTTCACTGGGCATCCCCCTCAATCGTTATATTGCTATATTTTATCGAAAATTTTTAAATACAAACAGCCCAAAACCACCCTTGTCAAGGGCACGCACTTGCCCCAACATCCGAAAGCCTTCACTGTCATAAACGCGCACCAAAGCACCTTGCTGCTCTGGCATCCCCGCTGCCTGCCGCGGGAATACGACTGCGCCGCGTGCGGCACGCTGCGCGCCTTCCTCAGTCAGCGATACCGCCGGATACTCCAGGAAAAGGCTGTCCACTGGGCGCAGCAAATGGGTGATATGCCCGTCTGCCATAGCCTGTTCCACCTGCTGAAGGCTTACAGCCTGTGTAATCGGGTACTCCCCTGACCGAGTGCGCACCAAACTGTGCATCACAGCCAGTGTGCCAAGCATTTGCCCAAAATCATGGACAATGGTTCGTACATAGGTACCTTTGCTGACCACAGCACGGAATGTGCCCTTCTGAGCATCCTCATCAAAGCTGAGCAGCTCCATTTCATGAATGATAATATCCCGTGCTGGGCGTTCCACTTCTTTGCCCTTCCGGGCAAGGTCATATAACTTCTGTCCATTGATTTTTACGGCGGAATACATCGGCGGTATTTGTTTTTGCGCGCCTGTAAAGTGTCTTAACTTTGCAGCCACTGCCGCCTGTGACGCATATCGCCCAGACATTTGGGTGATTTCCCCTGTACTGTCCTGGGTATCGGTTGCATAGCCAAGCGTAAACCCCGCGATATATTCTTTGTCCTGTGATGCGGCAAAATCTGCCGCACGGGTTGCCCCGCCGACAAAAACAGGCAGGACACCGGTTGCCATTGGATCAAGGGTTCCCCCATGCCCAATGCGTCTGGTTTTGAGGATACCGCGCAATTTTGCAACAACATCATGTGATGTAAAGCCTTGCGGCTTGTCAATCAGCAGGATGCCATGTAAACTTTGTTGTTCCATTTTTATTATATTCTGCTCTCTTGGTAAACTTCTTCTGCTGCTTGTAAGATTAACTGTATTGCCTGCGGCATATCCACATCGGGCGGAAAAGATGCCCCGCCAGCGCGCAAATGCCCGCCGCCGCCACATTTGCGGCAAATTGCGGAAGCATCAATTTCCTTTGTTGTCCGGACAGATGCTTTGACACTGCCATCTTCATTTTCAGTTAAAGTCAATCCAGCTTGTACGCCATCAATCTGGCGCGGCAAAGCCGCAATGGCATCCAAATCATCCATATCCGCGCCGACACGGTTGATATCCTTGCGGTATAATGTTGCCAGCGCAATTTTCTTATCATGGAAAAATGTCATCGTATCAAAAATGATGCGTTCCATTTGAAAGCGCGGCCAGCTTTTTACCTCGAATAATTCGCGGTTGATTTCGCCGCCATCCAAACCGGTTTCCAGACACGCCGCCGCAACCCGCAGGGTATGCGGCACCGTGTTGGAATACTTAAAACAGCCTGTATCTGTGGATGCAGCAACATAAATGCAGCGTGCAATCCCTTCTGTCAAGGTAATGCCCAGCGCCATCATAACATCATAAACAATTTCCGCACACGCCCCAGCTTCCGGACGGACAAGGTTCATCCGCCCAATGCCTGGGTTGGAACGATGATGGTCAATCGCCAAATCAACCCTGTCCTGATACACCAGCGCATTGTCTGGGAAAAGATTAAAATCAGCAATATCTGTTGTGACAACAAAACGCGGCTGCCAACGTTCCGGCGGATATAACCCATCAATCAGCGGCGCATAGCGGCGGGTAATTTCCGGGTTTGGCAGGACATAAGCCGTCTTGCCAAGCTGGCGCAGCCCGCGGCATAAAGCGCCTGCACAGCCTGTGGTATCGCCATCCGGGCGGCGATGAGTCAGGATTAGGATATCCTCTGCCTGCTTTAACATCCCTGCAGCTTGGCTGACACTCATGCTTCGCCCTCCCCGCCCATTTTGCCTTCCCGCTCCAGGTTATGGATAACTTCCGTGATTTTTGCGCCATGGGTAATGGATGAATCCAAATAGAAAACAAGTTCTGGCGCATAGCGCAGCTGTACCATATGCCCAACTTCGCGCCGCAGCCAGCCTGATGCGGATTTTAACCCCCGCATCACTTCTTTTGCCTGTTCGGGCGTACCCAAAACAGAAATATACACTTTTGCATACCGCAGATCGCCAGTCACTTCACAATGTGTTACAGAAACCAGCCCATTTTTCACACGCGGGTCTTTAACCGCGCGGATTGCTTCTGCTAAAGCCTTCATAACCTCTTCGGAAATGCGTTCAATACGGTTTGACGCCATAAAAAACCAGCCTCCTCTATGGGGGAACGGAACAGGGCATTGCTTAATGCCCTGTTTTTTGATTTATCTCGGTATTTCTTCCATGACAAAGGCTTCAAATACATCGCCTTCTTTAATGTCATTGAAGTTTTCAAAGCCACAGCCGCATTCATAACCGGATGCAACTTCTTTTACATCATCCTTAAAGCGTTTAAGTGAGGACAAAACGCCTTCATGAATGACAATGCCATCACGCACAATACGCACTTGTGCATTGCGTTGGATTTTGCCATCCTGCACATAACAGCCGGCAATGGTGCCCACACCAGATACCCGGAAGGTTGTGCGTACCTCAGCATGACCAAGCACAGCTTCACGGAATTTCGGG
Organism: uncultured Butyricicoccus sp.; assembly: GCA_964017555.1. Taxonomy (GTDB): domain Bacteria; phylum Bacillota; class Clostridia; order Oscillospirales; family Butyricicoccaceae; genus Butyricicoccus_B. The sequence continues at coordinate 46,719 of CAXHNU010000005.1, forward strand.
GCAAGCATTCCTTTCATTGCCTGTTCCATTTCTTCAATGCAGTCATAGATAATGCGATACATCCGCATATCTACACCTTGCTGTGCAGCTGAATCGGCTGCCGCACGGTCGGGACGCACATTAAAGCCAACAATCACAGCGCCAGAAGCCGAAGCCAACATGACATCGGATTCATTGATTGCGCCAACCGCGCCATGGATCACCTTGACGCGGACTTCTTCATTGGAAAGCTTCTCCAGCGAAGCACGCACAGCTTCCACCGAACCCTGTACATCACCTTTGACAATGATATTCAGTTCCTTCATCTGCCCTTCCTGGATGGAAGCAAACAGATTATCCAGTGTAACTTTATGGAATGCCTTGTTGCGTTCTTCTTTTTCTTTTTCTTTACGCTGTTCTACCAGTTGACGCGCCATTTTTTCATCTTCAACCGCATAGAAAATATCGCCCGCGCCAGGCACTTCGCCTAACCCGATAATCTCAACCGGCACGGATGGGCCTGCGGATTTAATCTTACGCCCATCATCATCGGTCATGGCACGTACACGCCCAACGGCTGTGCCCGCAATGACAGCATCCCCCGCATGGAGGGTCCCATTCTGTACCAGCACAGTTGCCACTGGCCCGCGCCCTTTGTCCAGCTTTGCTTCAATGACAGTACCCTTTGCCTGACGGTTGGGGTTTGCTTTCAAATCGGCAACTTCAGCAGTCAGCAATACCATTTCCAGCAGATTTTCAATGCCCTGTCCAAATTTCGCGGAAATATTGCAGACGATGGTTTCGCCGCCCCATTCCTCTGGAACAAGTTCATATTCTGTGAGCTGCTGCAAAATGCGGTCTGGATTTGCGCCTTCTTTATCAATTTTGTTGACCGCAACAATAATCGGCACTTTTGCCGCTTTCGCGTGGTTAATGGCTTCAATGGTCTGGGGCATAATGCCGTCATCCGCTGCTACCACTAAGATCGCAATATCTGTAATTTGTGCGCCGCGCGCACGCATGGACGTAAATGCCGCATGGCCTGGCGTATCCAGGAAGGTAATCGGTCTGCCGCCAACTTTGACACGGTATGCGCCGATATGCTGAGTAATACCACCTGCTTCGCCTTCGGTGACTTTGGTCTTACGGATCGCGTCAAGCAAGGAGGTTTTACCATGGTCAACATGGCCCATAACCACCACAACTGGATCGCGGGGCTGGAGGTTTTCTTCCATATCCTCGGATTCATCAAACAGCTTTTCTTCAATGGTGACATGAACTTCATGTTCTACTTTTGCACCCATTTCCTCGGCAACCAGTGCCGCGGTATCAAAATCAATGGTTTGTGAAATAGACGCCATTACGCCCAATTTCATCAGTTCTTTGATGACATCCGCCGCGGTGCGTTTCATGCGTTGCGCAAATTCGCCGACATTGATTTCATCCGGGATAGAAACCTTTAACTGTACCTTTTTCGCCATCATTTGCTGACGGGCAAGGCGTTTCATCTTTTCCTGTTCTTCCTGACGGCGCTTGGAACCATACTGCTGGCGGGCACGCTGGTCAGATTTTTTGGTTAGCTTTTGCTTCTTCTGCCCAGTGGACTGCATCCGCTCGGCTTTTTCTGTGACCAATGAATCCACATGATCATCATACTTTGCCAGATTGACGTCACCGCCGCCACGGGTATCAATGCGGTGTACCTGCTTCACCTTGGAAGAACGCTGAGGTTCCTGTTTGGGCGGCGTGCCTGGTTTCTGTTCCTGTGTTTTCTTTTGTTCGGGCTGCTGAGGTTCCTTTTTGTCCTGTTTTTTCGCTGGCACGGCAGACTGTTGGGATTTTAACACAGCATCCAAATCCGCCACCTGATTATTCTGTGTGAAATACTCAAAAACAATGCTTAATTCATGGTCATCCAAAACCTGCATATGGTTTTTCGGTGCCTTGGCATAGCGGGTCAGGATATCCGTTACTTCCCTTGTCGGACGCCCAAAATCCTTTGCTACCTCATGCACCCTATACTTATTTTCAATCGCCATTGGCGCTCACCTCCTGATAAATTCGCCCCTGTTTCAAACAGAAACAGGTTTTTTAAGCGGTACCCTTTTTCTTTTTGCCTTTACGGGCATCTATCCGTGCCTTTTTGCTAGAAATCTCTGCGGCTGCCTGCTGGTTGCCGTTTATGCCTGCAAGTTTATCTGCAAGCGCATTTGCCATGCCAATGTCATCAATGGCACAGATTGCGCATTCCCGCTGCAGCCCAACCGCGTTGCCCAGCGTCTGCCGGTCATATGGCAATGCCAGCATTGGGACATTTTTCAGCCTTGCTTTGCGCCGCACGCCATCCCCAGCATCGGATGCCAAACATATCACGCGGCATTTGCCGGACATCGCCATTTCTTTTACCTTATCTTCGCCGCACGCCAGTTTATTTGCCCTGCGTGCCAGCCCAAGCAAGCCCAGAACTGCATCAGCTGCCATGCGGCACCTCCTCCATACGCGCTTGCAGCGCTTCATAGACTTCTTCCGGCACTGCCATGGAAAAAGCCCGTTCAATCGCACGGGATTTCCGTGCTTTTTTCAGACATTCCAGCTTGGGGCACAGGTATGCGCCGCGCCCAGGCGCTTTGCCTTTGAAATCCAGCGACAATTCGCCCTCCGGCGCACGCACCACCCGGATCAGTTCCCGCTTAGGAAACATGGTCCGGCAGCCTAAGCACTGCCGCATGGGGATTTTTCGTTGCTGCATCCTTCTTTCCCCCTTTGCCTATTTATGCTTCGTCTTCTGTGCCCTGTTCTGCCGCCTCGTCAATGGGTTCCGGGCTTTGGCTGACAGGTTCCAACGCTTCCAGGGCTTCCGTCAGCGCCGCTTCCGCTTGTTCCATGGCTTCTTCCAAGGGCATTTCTACCGCGGGCTCCTGTTCGAGCTGTGCTTCGGATTCTTCTGGCTGCGGCACCTGGGAGGATGGCGCAATATCAATCTTGCACCCAGTTAATTTGGCTGCCAGACGGGCATTCTGTCCTTCTTTTCCGATGGCAAGACTTAACTGGTCATCGGGCACAACAACCCGGCAGGACTTGCCGTCAGGCTGCATAGCAGCCGCAACAACATCCGCGGGCGCCAGCGCCGCTGATACAAACTTCGCCATATCCTCTGACCACTTGATGATATCAATCTTTTCGCCGCCAAGTTCTTCCACGATATTGCCCACGCGGCAGCCGCGTGCGCCAACACACGCACCAATCGGGTCAACATTGATATCCTGAGAATAGACCGCAATTTTGGTGCGATTGCCCGCTTCGCGGGCAATGGATTTCACTTCTACAATGCCGTCATGGATTTCCGGCACTTCCAGTTCAAATAAACGCTTGACAAGCCCTGGATGGGTACGGGAAATCATAACCTGTGGACCACGGGTGCCTTTGCGCACTTCAATGACATATACTTTCACCCGTTCGCCTTCACGAAGGGTTTCACCGCGGATCTGTTCAGAAGAGGACAACACCGCTTCGGTCTTTTCCCCTTGTGAAATCATCTCCAAAATAACATTGCCGGTGCGCGGGTCAACACGGGATACGGTTGCATTCAGAATTTCATGTTCTTTAGACTCAAATTCTGACAGCACCATACCATGTTCAGCTTCACGAATACCTTGGATAATAACCTGCTTGGCAGACTGCGCCGCAATGCGCCCAAAAGACCGGGTTGGAATATCAATATCAATAATATCCCCAAGCATTGCATTGGGCTTATATTCGCGGGCTTCCTCTACAGAAAGTTCTTCATACGGCTCATAGACATCATCGACCACGGTTTTGCGGACATATAACCGATAGCTTTTGCCTGCGCGGTCAAAATCTACATAAACATTGTCGGTCATACCATCGTTCATTTTTTTATATGCGGCAATCAGCGCCTGCCCAACGCGGTCAAGCATATAATCAACGGAAATTCCTTTTTCTTTTTCGAGCTGCTCCAATGCAGCAAAAAATTCTGCGTTCATCTTGTCACAATCACTCCTCAAAACTGTACAGTCAGCCGCACAGCGGCAATATCTTTGGGTTCATATACACAGCGCTTGCCATCGGTATCCAGGGTAACAAAACCATCTTCATAGCCAGCCAATATGCCTTCCACTGTTTTTGCACCATCTATTTGTTTATAAAACTTCACTTCCACCGGCGCACCAATGAATTTTTCAAAATGCGCGGGTTTTTTCAGCCTGCGTTCCAGCCCTGCCGAAGAAACACATAATGTGTAAGAAGGCATTGCGTCAAATTCCTTTGCATCCAGCAATGGGTCTAAGGCACGGGAAACAGTTTCACAATGTTCAGTATTTATGCCGCCATCCCGGTCAATCGTGACAATCAGCATATACTGCCCGCCTTCTTTTTCAAATTCCACATCCCAAAGCGAAACGCCAACCGCATCACAAATCGGCTCTACGAGGGCAGTAACGCGCTTTACAACTTCCCTTGCCTGCATAGCATCCTCCTTCAAACCCCGAAACTATTATCCCGGGTACAGCCAATAAGAAAGAGTGGGTCGCCCCACTCTCAAACATCTCATACTCACATAGCATAGTATAACACCAACGGCATGAAATTGCAAGGAGAACGCAAAATTTTTTCCTTTTGCCGCCCGGAAAACAGGATTTTTTATCGGATTTTGATCGAATCCTGCCAGATTCCCCCATACACCTGCGCTGCAAATGGTTTTTCCCTGCATTTTTTCAAAAGGAGGGTTTGCAAAAATGCCGCAAAAGGTTTACATTATTATATATCCCCCTATTCTAAAAAAATTTACGGAGCCTTATCATGAAACCATCCGTTTTTCCCGCTGGGCATTATGCCCGCCAGCTTTGCGCGGCACGCGCCTGTCTTGCTTTTTTTACCGCATGGCTTATCGCTGACATCCTGCTTGATGAATACCCGCTTTTAACCATTTTCCTTGCCGTTTGCTTTGGGGCTGCATTTCTTTTCCCACAGACGCCGTCTGTCTGGCTGCCCCGCATCATCTGGTGCCTTGGCGCGCCTTGTGCCCTGCTGGTTGTCGAATTACTCAATAATACCAATCCCTTTGATGCACTTTCGGTGATCCAGTGTATTTTTAACCTTATCTGGTACTACCTCTTTTTTGCTCTGCTTGCGCTGATCTTTGGGCGTATCCGCTGTTCTGCCGCGGTTGGCATGATTATTTCTTTTATCATTGGGCTGGCAAATCATTATGTCTTAACCTTCCGCGGGCGCACCATTTTTCCTTGTGATATTGCCGCATGGCGTACCGCGATGAATGTTGCTGATGCTTTTGATTACACACCAGATGAAACCATTCTCCGTGCCGCATTGTTTGCCCTTGCTTATTTTATCATGCTGTTGCGGCTGCCGCCGCAAAAACAGCCGCGCCGCCCTTCCCAAAAGGTTGTATTATCCGTCTGCGCTGGTACCATGGTCTATTGCCTGCTGTTTTTTGGTACAAGTATGCTGACCTTTTTGGGTATTTACGCCCAACAATGGAAAACGCAAGCGAACGGGTTTGTTTTGAATTTCACTGCCGCCCTGCGTTACAGCATTGTCACCAAACCAGAAGGTTATTCCCTGCAAGCTGTGCAAACCATTATGGATGATACCCCCGCGGCTGACAGCCCTACAGGACAGCAGCCTGTACATATTATTGCTGTGATGAATGAATCCTTTGCGGATTTGGCTGCATATGACAACTTGACATTAACCGAAGATCCTACCCCTTTCCTGCACAGCATGACAGAAAACACCATCAAAGGCACCATGTATTCCCCTGTGACCGGCGGCGGCACCGCAAATGTGGAATTTGAGTTTTTAACTGGCAATCCACTTGCGTTTTTACCCTCTTCTACCGTTGCCTATCAGCTTTATCTAAAAGACCATACTCTTTCTTTGGTTTCCCAGTTAAAACCGCTTGGTTATTCTGCTATTGCATTCCATCCGTATCATGCGTCTGGTTGGAACCGTACCTCGGTTTATCAATGGATGGGCTTTGATACCCAGCTTTATGATGATGCTGTAACACAAGCAAATTACATCCGCGGGTTTATTTCTGACCAATGCGATTATGAAAAGCTCTATGAACTGACCGATGATGCTGGCGAACAGCCATTGTTTATTTTCAATGTCACGATCCAGAATCACAGCGGCTATCGTCTGCCTTGGACTGGGCTGGAACGCACCTCTGAACTTGACGGCGAACTGGAAAATGATTTCCCTTCCGCAGACCAGTTTTTCTCGCTGATGCGGGCGTCTGATGATGCGCTGCGCAATTTGATTTCTCACTATTCCCAAAGCACAGTTCCCACTATGATTATCTTTTTTGGCGACCACCAGCCGCCGCTTGGCAATGACTTTTATGAGGAGCTTTCTGGAAAGCCGCTGGATGAACGCACAACAGAAGAAGTTTTTCAGCAATATGGCACGCCATTTTTCATTTGGGCAAATTATGATATTCCAGAAGCGGAAAACCTTATCACAACTTCTTGGGGGCTGCATTTGCTTGCCGCACAAGCCGCTAACCTCCCTTTCACCGGCTATCAGCGCTTTTTACGTGAAATCTCTTCCAACATCCCAGTTATTACACCTGTGGGCTATATCACAGCAGATGGGCGATATTCCTCTGAACAAGGGGAAAACTTAACCCCACAAGAACAAATGCTTGTCCAGCAATATCGTTTGCTTGCCTATCATAACCTTTTTGCCGATGAGGAACGGATTGACACATTCTTTTTGCCAAACTGAAAAACAAAAGCCTTCCCGCATTTCTATCGGGAAGGCTTTTGATTATACCATGTTATGGCTGTTTCAGTAAATCCGAAATTTTGAAAATACGCAGGGATAATGCCACTGCCTGTTCACGGGTTGCGGTTGCATACCCTTGTGCTTCCTGCTGCGGCGTGATATTCTTTGGCGCAAAATGGGTTGCGTCTACCCCTTCAATGACACCCATTTTCGACATATAATATACTGACGGTTTGGCAAAATCCGAAATGCTATTATCATCCGCAAATTTTACCGCGCCTGAGGTATCCATATAATAATCAGCATCATTTTCAATTGTCCAGCCGTTAAAACGGTATTTCTTTACCGCACGGCATAACATCGTTGCAAGCTGTTCGCGATTGATTTGCACATCCGGTGCGAATTTTGTGTTTGAAACGCCAACCGCAATGCCTAATTTGTATGCCTTGCCGATATCATTACGGCTGGCACTGGATGAAATATCCGTGAACGGCGTTAAACCGCTGGAAGCTGTTGTATTTGTCAGCGTTTCATATAACTTGACCGAAACCGCCGCAAATTCAGCGCGGGAAATCTTTTGGGACATATCTTTCCCCTTTAATACCTCTGGAATTAACCCCAAAATATTTGCTTCGGTCATTTCATCACGCGCCCAGGCAGATGTCCGGCTGACCGAAAACAAACGGCTGTTGTCGTTATCCACATGACCGGAAATGCCGACTTCACCGCTGGCACTGCGCTGCATTGTCCCATCAAATGGGATCATGCTCCAGTTGGAACTGCTATCCTCTGATGTGATTTTTGTCCCTTGCATATGGAATGCGCCTGCGCTAAAGTCCGCTTTTCCCTTAAAATTATAATTTACCCATTCATGATCATACCCTTGACCTGCTACTGTTGTTACTTTTGCAGATCCGGAAAAATTGCCGTTTGTATCGCAATCGTTGACTGTGAAATCAATATAGCGCTGTACAACAGTGCTGCTGCTTTCCCCTGCATACTGCCCAAACCAGGAACCTAACAAATCTGAAGGGCTAAACTGCGCTGGTGTAGATGCAATAGGCTTTTGCTGCGGTTCGGGTTCTGACTCTGGTTCAGGCGCTGATTTTTTTGTCCGGCTGACAGAAAACAATCGGTCTTTATCATCATCCAAATGCCCCGCAATGATGGTTCCACCTGCATTGCGCTGCATTGCCCCATTAAACACATCAACATTCCAACTGGAACCGCTGTTATGCGATGTCACCTTGGTTCCTTTTAACTGGAATGCACCTGTAACAAAATCAAATGTTCCTTCAAATTCGAAATTTGCCCATCCGTTACGGTTCCCACCTTCAAACCTTGCTGATTTGCCAGAAAATTTACCATTTGCATCACAATCATCAACCGTAAACTCAACAGACATCTGCACTGGGCTGCCATCGCTGAATGTATCAAACTGCCCATACCAGGAACCTAACAAATCCGCAGGGCTGAACTGCGCGGATGGCTGCGACACAGGCGCTGGATTCCCCGCATCCCATTCGCAAAGAAAATAATATGAACCATTCCTATTATCATCCCATTGCCCACGCGCGATATGGTAGCCGCTACCTTTGCGTTCGCCATTTGTCATAACGCCTACACTTTGCCCACCAAGATTATCTGGCTCATTTGTTCCCCAGTTGGTATAGGAAACCGGTTCTCCCGTAACCCATGTCTGAAATTCATCCAAATCGCGATGCAGACCAATCATATAATCCCCATCTTTGAAACCTTCCAGATATTCTTCCAAAAATGCCTGTTCTTCCGCTGATGTAATGGTTACTAGATGCCCACCTTTGCTTTCGCAAAACGCTTGTGCATCCTTCCAGGATTTTGACTGCTGATATAGGTAATAATAATGCCCGTTAAATTCTGCGGCATCATCTGGAATATCCACAGCCAATGCCGCTGGAATCAACGTACACAGCATCACCAAAGTCAAAACCAAGCTGACTACCCTTTTCTTTTTCATACTTGCACCCTTTCCAGCACAGGTTATGCTATCCTGTACCTGTCAGTATTCTATATCCAGTATACCGTATTTATTCCGCTAAAGCAACAAAGTAAACTTTTACAACATGAATATTTCATATGTCTTTTGCACGCAGCAGCCAACTCCAAATAAATAAAAAAAATTTTTTGTTCTATTAACCTCCTATCCTATCAGTAAATTTTTTTGCCGCGCACTTGACAAATGATAGATCCTCGGTTATTATATGGCGAAACGCTTATCCAATCATCCGATACAAAAAACATTCCTGCCATCATATGATGGCAGGAAAAATGGGAGTCCAGAGGGACATTGTCCCTCTGGCGCTGTCCGCGCAGGACCGGGGTGCAGGGACAGCGCCCCTGCAAAAAAGGGCTTACCCCAGGAAGCACCTCCCCAGGCTAAGCCCTTTGTAATGTCTTATCTTGAACCGTCCTTAAACAAGCTCAATAATTGCCATTTCTGCACAGTCGCCGCGGCGTGGACCCGTCTTGATAATGCGGGTGTAGCCACCGTTGCGTGT
>CAXHNU010000006.1:0-55524 GCA_964017555.1 uncultured Butyricicoccus sp.
ATATTCCAGCGGTTTAGGCAGCATTTTCAACCGAGATCAGGAGAAACAGGAACTTGAAGATGCCGAAAACAGGATGAGCACATATCTACAAACAGCATTTACTGATATGAGTGAAGGTATTGCCATATTGGATGAAGTATATAGTTGATTGCGCATTGTTTGCAAAAGTTTCCTTTTGAAGTTTCATCTATAGGAAAGCTTTTGTATGCGTTTCATCTTATTAAAAAAGGCTGTAAAAAACGCCTTGTTTCCTGAACGCACTTTTATCAAAAGTTGAAGAAATCCCGCAGAAGGTCAAATTTACAAAACCTTCTGCGGGATTTTATTATCCCCAATTTTAGGATTCTTGAGTTTTTCATTATTTCTAATAATGATACAGATTGAGCCTATATCTATTATGTGGGATACAGTTCAATTACTCAGCAAAATCGCCATATGTGCCAACGTTTCGCTATCATTATCAAAGAACTCTTTTTGCAAAGTATTTTGATGCGCACCACTATGAACAAGCGTCCTATTCACATAAATAAGTGAACAAAACAAATCCTTCCGACTAGCAGTGCTGCCCTCGTAGCAACACATGACAGCCATAAAACGATAAAACGAATATAAATTGCAAAAGTTCACAAAACTACTCCATATATCTTCGTTTATTGCCAATCCAGGCATATGCAGCTGGAAGAAAAGTGCCACCATAATATTTTCCATAAAATATTCCCGATCACCAAACTGTTCATCAAACCGCTTTTTGGCAAATGTCCACGCTACATTTGTCTGTTTTTCACCTTCTTTATTTAAAAACACACCTAAAATTTTCTGTCTTAATAGCTCCAATTCCTTGTTCTGGCTTTGCAGCCGGGATAGTAACCGCAGATTATTGCTTAAAAACAAAGGCAACGCATGGTTTTGCTCTGTTTCTTCTATAAAAAGTGCTTTTTTACTTTCTGCCAATGCTTGTGCCTGTTCCAGCCAATGCGCAATATCTTTTTCCCCATCAGCCAGCCATTTTAACGCAATTCCCATTCGTAAAATACGTTCTGGCAATGGGTATTGCCGGTTTTGCAGCATATCAATACACCATGAACGGATCTCTTGAAAATGAACCAGCATGGAATTTTCAGGATTGCGGAATGTTATAACAGCATGTTTTTCATTTTTATCCAGCGGGTCAGAAAGAAAGTCAATTCCTTGCGGTAAGTCCCATAATAAATCCAACACACCTTCACAGGAAAGTCCCAACGACCGTTCCAAATATCCGGAAACTTCATAATTCTGTGTGCGGGGAAATGTTTTGCATATCTTCGGCAATGCCTGGTGCCCTTTTTCGATTTGCAGGTTGCACAAACCATTTTCACATAAAAACGGGCAATCTCCATCTTCCAACTGAATTTCCGCATATTCTGCATCAACATTTTCTGTTAATAAAGTATCTTTTCCACGGATGCGGCGAAGTCCATGTGACACTTGCATATTGAGTTTCGGAGAACCCTTTTGCCGTTTCAGTGATAAATAATCTTTTTTATCAAATGATATCCGCCAACCTTTACAACAGGAAATATGACAGTCTTGTGCCAGGCAATGGAAACTATCATAGTAAGCCGGGCGCAAATCACAAGTAACCTTTATTTCATATTTTTGTTCTGCCATGAATCAATCCTCGCTGTCCGCTGGACAAAATTCAAAAGAAACTGTCACATGAATCGTATCGCTTACCGTCCACATTTTTGAAGGAGATGCCGCTGTACAGCCAAACAGCTTATAGATGCCATAGCTTGGTGTGCCATTGCCAGCAGGCAGGGTCAATACAGTTTCCTTATCAGAATCCGATGTGCTGACAACAAGCTGATTGGATGCGCCTATATATTTCCTGTTCCATGGTGCGTCTAAGCGCCCATCAAAAGATTGCTGGAACTCTGCATAGAGAAAGACTTCTTTATCTGGGGTACCTGAAACCGGTGGTTCAGATACAAATATCACATTACTGCCTCGTATAATAAGTTTTAGATTAATAGGTTTAAGTATCAGCAGGCAATGAGATACCCGTGATACAATAGCTGTAGGACAGCAGGGCGAAGTTCTCTTACCTCCCGCAGAGCCGAAAGGCTGCTGCTTTTAAAGTCAGTTCCCCTGAGCCGGAAGTTAGCTGCCAACTCACTGGCTGTTTGCCGGGAGGCGGGTTGCTCCTTTAGCAGTGGGAGCTTATCGCATTAGCCCGTCCCGGAATAATTCTGATACGCGAGGTTGCTGATGCTCCGGATATCATGGGTATCTCAAAGCCTGCTGGCCTGAAATTCCAACACAGGGGAGGTGAAAATCGTGAATCAATTATTCGTAGGCATTGATGTGGGAAGTCAAAACAACGCAGTATACCTGATGAAGCCGGACGGCGAAAAACACAGCAGTTTTAAGATGCAAAACAATCGCGGTGGTGCTAAACTGTTGACAGAGCGGATTGTGTCGGCGATCCAATCCCAGGGATTAGAGGGTGTGGTGATTGGCATGGAAGCTACTTCTATTTACGGGGACAGCCTGGTCTATGCCCTCCGCGAGGACGGGAAACTGGGTCAGTATCCCCGGAAGATCCATGTGCTCAACCCTAAACTGATCAACAAATTCAAAGAGTCCTACCCTGAGCTGCCTAAAAACGACGATGTGGATGCCTTTGTGATCGCCGACAAGCTCCGATTTGGACGCATCGGCAAGGAGGTTTACATGGACGATTACCGCTACAAAGCCCTTCAAATGCTGACCAGAGCCAGATTCTACGCTGTTCAGGACTTAACCCGAGAAAAACAGCGATTTGCTAACTATTTGTTTTTGAAATGCTCTGGATTGGCACAGGATAAGGACATAGCAAACACCAGCGCTACCACTCTCGCACTTATGGAACGGTTTGAAACGGTGGACGAGCTCGCTTATGCTGATCTGGATGAACTGACGGCGTTCATTGATGAAAAAGGCCGTAACTTCGCTGATCCAGCCGCCAAAGCTAAGGCAATTCAAGCCGCTGCCAGAAACTCTTATCGTCTGCCTGTCACTGTAAATAACTCTGTGAACCAGGCGATGGCTGTTTCTATTGCTGCGATGCGGGCTTTGGAAAAGCAGATCAAGGTTTTGGACAAGGCTATTGCGCAACAATTTGAGATCATCCCTAACACTCTTACATCCATCCCTGGTATCGGCAGGGTCTACTCCGCCGGTATCATCGCCGAAATCGGCGATGTCAACCGTTTTCAATCCCAGGCATCCGTGGCTAAATTCGCTGGTCTTGTCTGGACACAGCATCAGTCTGGGGAATTTGAAGCCCAGGATAAGAAACTCATCAAATCCGGCAACCGTTTCCTCCGCTATTACCTGCTGGAAGCCGCCAACTCTGTGAGAAGATGCGACTCCGAGTTCCGGCGCTACTACGACCTCAAATTCAAAGAGGTCAACAGGCACCAGCATAAACGCGCACTCGCTTTAACTGCCAGAAAACTGGTTCGGCTCGTCTTTCGACTGCTGAAAGACAACCGCCTGTATAAATTGCCAGAGGGCTAAGTTTACATTCGCCACTCTGGATATACAAGTCCTGTTTGGAAAATTTTTAAAATCCACAGACAGGGCTTAGGTTAGTGTTGCCTTTTTACGCTATGGCGCCTCCTTCATTACTCTATTTTCTTTGAATTTTTCTTTATTTCCCTCTTGACTTTATACCACTGGACTTTAGAAACTGTGCCAACAGCGCTTGCCTTTACTTGGATGGAAATATTGCTGTAATTTGTAAAAATTTGCGGGTTATGCACAACTTGTGCGGCAGATGATACGCCTTCTGAGGTAATATACATACCATACGGGTTGAGTATGACGTTTCCAGTGCTTGGGACCTCTACTTGTATCACCGGGATTTCTTCTATTGGGATAATCTCTGGCGGAAGAAGCAAATCTTCCGGAATTTCTTCTGGGTTTTCTGCAAGCATTTCATCTTCAGCTGGAGTTTCAGCATCAGGAATCTCCTCTGATGGTGGTATTAAATCCGGCATATCTGATTTTTCTTCTGGCGGTTCCGGAGATAATGGTTCATCTTGTGCCGGTGGCGTGCTTTCAGAATCGTTTGGCAATTCTGGCGCTTCAGTATCTATGGGTGGTTCTGCGGGTACATCAACAACAGAGTCATCATTTTCTGACTCCATATCATCCTCTATGGCATTGTCAGATGGATCTTCTGGTGTTTCCAGTTCAGATGGATTGGCATCTTCGAAGTTGGAATCGGAAGGGAGTTCAGACGGTTGATTGTCATCTGTTGTTTCTGGTGGAGATTCAGGTGCGCTGTCGTCTGACACATTTGGCATATCCGGCTGGGATGGTTCAGGGGTAGTGTTTTCGGTATTGTTATCTGAAACCATACCATCATCACTTTTTTCCGGCACAGATGGTGCTGATGGCGATTCTGCTGGCATGGCGGGAACATCCCCATCCACAGATGGGGATGGCGCAGACGAGCCTTCTGCATCTGTTGTACTGCCTATATCCGTTGATACAGACGTTTCAGAAGAAGCAGTATTTTCAGATGCAGACGACATAGAGGTGGCGTCTGCGTCCTCAGATGCTAATGCCTGTATGGGCATTGCAAAAGCCAATGCTAAGGCAAGGCACATACAAAATAAACGTTTTGATTTCATAAGAGATCCGCCTTTCTTAAAAAGAAAAGAAGCCGCGCAGCCGTTTAGCCAGCCGCGCGGCCCACTCTTAAGGTTCAGTTAAAGTGTGTTTAAATTTTAGGTTGTTGGAGCATTTGGTTCAAAAGTGAATGCAACGGTTGCACCGATAACATCGTCAGCAGTCCAAACAGATTCAGGATTCTTAGAAGCAGAACCGCTCAGCTGGAATGTTGCAAATGGATTTGAACCACCGGTTTTATCCAGTTCAACAGCAGCCGCCGCGATATCTTGTGCTGATGTGGTAAGGTCTACGCCTGTACCAGTCGGAGCTGTTGTTGCGTCAGCAGACTTTGCAATTTTGAAAGTAAGCTTAACTTCTTTCTTCGTATTATCAGGAGTGCTGGTAGTCAATGTTACACCTTCCGCCACACCAGTAATTGTGCCAGAAACCTTGATTGCGATTTCACTCTTGTTCTCAATCGCCTGTACTGCACTCAAAATTTGGTCAGTTGCAGTTGCGCCAGTAGGCGGATTTGCAACAGTCATACCATAAGGGTTCAGAATAACTTCACCAGTAGCTGGAACAACTACTTCAATCTTCGGAACCTGAGTTGTACCTGTGATTTCCAGCTCGGCAGATTCAGACAAATCAGAGATTGTTGTATCAGCAGCCAGCGCTGGAACAGTCATAGAGAGCGCCATTGCACCAGACAGTGCTAAACCTAACATTTTCTTGGTATTCATCGAATAATCCTTCTTTCTAGAGAAAATTTATTTTGTCACGTGAAAATTCATTGTAACAATAACCTGCCCGTGGATTGTTTCAAGATCTTCTTCAACCTGTGTAAACGCTACATAAACCATATGGTCGCCTCGTGCTAATTCCTTTTCAAGCGCAATGGTTTCAAATGCTGTACCAGGGCGGAGCAGACCAGATAAGAATAACTGATCTTTCATCGCATCATCAGAAAAAATCTGAATGTACATATCGTATTCATTGCTCAAGGAATTTGCAATATAGCATGAAATGTTTTTCCCATCATCGCTGAATGCATCATTTTTATATTCCAAAGCAATGTTGCCTTCAGCAGCTTTTTTATTCATTTCATCCACAGCTTTTTGCAGTGAATCTTCATCAACAGCGGTTACGCCTTCAATTGCATAGCCAATTTTGGGTGTTTCGCTATCTGTAATTTCGGTTTCAGAATTTCGTGACAATACCACAGCCAACGCAACGCCAACCACGGCAAGTATTACCACAATCAATGTAATAATTACTTTACGGTTGGGCTGCTGTTTGGTTGATTCCATTTATCCAGCCTCCTCACAGGCGGGGAGATTTCCTGACGGGGGATTCCCGTCAGGAATATAGCGATTAAAATTACTGGAGCAGCTGGAGGACGCCCTGTGGTACCTGATTTGCCTGCGCAAGCATAGCCTGTGCGGACTGAACAAGGATATTGTTCTTGGTGTAGGACATCATTTCTTCTGCGATATCAGTATCACGGATAGCAGATTCAGCATCAGTGATATTTTCACGCATAACAGACAGGTTGTTAGCGGTATGGTCAAGGCGGTTGCTGATTGCGCCAAGATCGCCGCGAACAGCGGACACCGTATTGATTGCTTTCTTAATCTTATCAATTGCTTCAGAAGCACCCTTTTGTGTGCCAATATTGATATCTTCAATGCCAAGTGCTTTCACGTGCATATCGCCAATGCCAACACGCAGCTGATTGAAGTCGTCACTGGTATCGCCAATCTGGAGCATCAAACCGCCGGCACGGGTATCCTTGCCTGCGCTCAGGCGAATACCATTACCTGCATCAACACCGCTCTTAGCCGCTGCACCATAAGCAGTTTCATCAACAGCATCAGTTACATTCAAACCCGTAACTTCGCGAATCTTTGCAAGGTTCTGGTTGAAGTTTGCGTCTGCCGATTTTAAACCATTCTTTGTTACGCTGTCAGCAACCAAGATTGTAACGTCGTCACCAAGACCCTTTGTTGCGTTCATGAAATCGGTGCTCTTAGCGTCATCCTGATAAGTTAGCATTACAAACTTATGTCCATTGATTTCAAATACAGCATCATCATAGTTGGTGCCGTCATAAAGCTGGATGCTTGCAGCATCAATTTCACGACCTGCATCCAGTGCAGACTTATCAACCTGCACAGTGATTTTGCCCTGCGCATTATCACCATAACGCACGCCAGTGCTCGCTACAGTTGCAGCAATATCAGCAGATACTACCGCTGGTACACTTGTGCCTTTTTCTTTTGCTGTGAATGTAAAGGCACCAGCAGCACCAGCACCATCGGATGTAATTTTATATTGATCGCCTAAACCACTCTTATTTAGTTCAGCTAAAACAGCACTGTCAAGTTCGCCAACGGTAGGTAAAAGTCCATCGCCAAGGGTAGCATCTTTTTTCTTTGTTGCACTATATACAGTACCATCTTCTGCTACCAATTGGTCAACAACTTTGCTGCCATCACTTTTGGATGCAGTCAATTTTACCGTATACGAAGTACCATCATTTAAGGAAACACCATATTCATAGGTATCGCCCTCCAACATAACAGCTTGCCCTGTCAGTTTTTTCGCATCGACCAAAACATTGGTCTTAAAGATGCCAGCTGTGCCGCCAGAAGTTGTGCTGGATACATTACCTGTAATGCTAACACTTTTTGCAGCTGCTGCGCCAGTCGTTGCTTGCGAACCATCCAGCAGTTTAATGCCGTTGAAGTTTGCGCTGTCTGCGATACGGTTGATTTCTTCTTTCAGCGAGTCAACTTCTTTTTGCAGGTTCAAACGGTCAACTTCGTTATCGTATGTACCGTTAGAAGACTGGGTAGCCAGATATACCATACGGTTGAGCATATCCTGGATTTCCTGCATCGCGCCTTCAGCGGTGTTTACCAACGAGATACCATCCTTAACGTTTTTCTGTGCTGCTTCCAGACCAGTAATCTGGGCACGCATTTTTTCAGAAATCGCCAAACCTGCTGCGTCGTCGCCAGCGCGGTTAATCTTGTAACCAGAAGACAGACGTTCCAGGTTCTTGGACAACGCAGATGTGTTGTTTGAGTAATTCCGGTAGGCATTCATCGCCATAACATTATGTTGGATTCTCATTACATTTCCTCCTTAGAAACTTTAAGCCTCTGCTATTCCCTGCATCAGCTCCGTTTGTGATACGCCATCCGGTCGTCTGGCCAGGATTTCCGGACTTTTACGGCGCAATATGTTCTATTTCAACCAGCCGCGCGGACTGGAATGAAAGCCAGTTCATTTACCGAAAAAGCATAAAATTTCAGGTGGATTGCTGCTTTGCCAGCATCCTTTCCTGTTGTTTGAGGACTTTTTTCGGCGGTGCCTGCATCCGTACACGTTTGATGCACTCGGGAGTATCCCCATTCATTTCGCGAACTTTGGAACGTTCAATTTTCATCGAACGCGGCGCTTCGATTGCAATGCGGAATGTATCCCCAGTTTTCAGAACCTGGACGACGATATCATTTCCAATTGTTACATACTCGCCTTCGCGGATTGTCAGTGCCAACATAAAAACGCACCTCCATGTGCAATATTAAGATTTTTCAGTGAAGATTTTTTACTTTTGCACTTGTCAAGCACAAATCGTAACCTTCTATACAGGATAATACACGATTATCCTTCATTCAGCGCACTTTTTCGAACATTTTCTGGTTGCAGGCACGACGAAAAGACCTCTGTTTTGTAGAAATTTAACAAACACAGGTCTGAAATTTTATTAAAAATATCATTGACAAGTGGTGGATAATCGTGTATTATCCTTTATTTTTGCTATAATCTTCTCCCGAAAGTGCGAAAACGCTACTTTAAATACGGAAAAAATATTGGATTTTATGGGCTTGAATATATGGGAATTTCATGAGAATACCGAAATTTTATTTCTTGGATGCAGCGTTGCCATAATTTCTCGCTGTTTGGTTTCAGAAACGTGAGTATAAATTTCGGTCGTTAAAATGGACGAATGTCCCAAAAGGCGCTGGATATACCGGATATCCGCACCTTCTTCCAGCAGCAGCGTTGCCACCGAATGACGGAACATATGGGGTGTAATGCGCGTAGAAATTCCGATTTTATCCACATATTTATGAACCATATTGCGCACAGACTGCGTAGAAAGCTGACGCATATGTCTGTTCAGGAAGACCGAACCTTTTTTATCCGGATGAAATAGCTGGGCATATTGCCGCAGTGTTGCAAGGACTTCTTCATTCACAATATGGATGATACGTTCCCGCTTACCTTTGCCGTTCACTTTGATGATGCCGTTCAGTAAGTTCACATTTTCTGTTTTCAGTCCACAAAGTTCAGAAACACGCACACCCGTAGCAAAGAGCATCTCTAAAACGGCAGCATCGCGCACACAGCTCCGCTTTTGCGCTGGCTGTTTATGGACAACATCAATTAGTTTGCTGATCACACGAAATTCAATCGTTTTCGGCAAAACTTCTGGCTCATTCAGTTTCAGTTGAAAATAAGCAAATGGATTGTCTTTCAGTTTCTTTTTCACTTCCAGATAGGTACAAAACGCCCGTAAGGAAGCCATTTTCCGCTTTACGGTACTTGGTTTAAATTGCTCATTCATGCGTTTCAAATATTTGTTGATGGTTTGTTCATCAAGTTGGACATTTTGAACCGCAGCAAATTTTATGAACTGACGTAAATCAATTCGATATGCCTTAACAGTTTTTGCATCCAGCAATTTTGTTTCACGGCATTCTTTCAGATATTCATCGATCATTTGCAATGTAATAATCATCTTTTCACCCTCCGAATGGTTTAGATGTTCCTATTATGCGGTATTTGTCGGAGAATGTCGAGTAAAATTTCAAATTTCCGCAAATAAAAAACAGCATCACGCCATTGCTGGCGTGATGCTGCAATAATTTTTGTTAATATTTATTTTCATAGGATTTATCAATATCCATTAAGGAAATCAAGCAGAAATTCCTCTGGAATACGCCATTCTCGACCGACTTTTACAGCTTGTAATTCACCATTTTGAATCATTTTGCGTACTTGCTGACGAGTTGTTTTCAGCATAGCAGCAGCTTCTTTTACAGTTAGTATTTTGATCATGCCCATAGGTCATTACTCCGATGATAATTGCTGTTTGCAGATGATTGGAAACTGTTTTTTTGTTCTTTGTAAATGAAGTTATGCAGCTTGCGTACTAATACCTTACAGAGTCCCCAGTTGCCATATTGATCTTTCTGTGGCTGAATCTCATACTTTTCTGCATAATGTTTAAGCTGAACTTTATCCATCTCAAATAGACGACAAATCTCATCAATCGTGTAGAAGTCCTTCATTTCTTTGTAGTTTATATATTTCAATATTATCACTCCTGACTGGAATTATATTGTGGAAGCCAAGTAGAATTGTAACTCACCGTATTTCATGCTATCCTATATTTATGTTAGTCAATTCCAGTCAAAATGTTGTGTTCAAGCATATCAATAAACGCCTACGAACACCCAGATATGATGATTTTACACAGAAAAACAGCCCGTCATCATTTTGACAACGAACTGTCTATATTGATACATGATAGTCACATAGATTGGAGCATCTGCATATATTTCGGACGATCAGCTTCCGGGATCTTCAAGGCATTCATAGCCTGTTCAACAGGCAAACCTAAAGTTTCCGTCAGGTTCTTAATCGCAGCTGCGGTGCCTTCGCTCATGCCCTGTTCCATACCACGCGCTATGCCCTTAGCAATACCGCGATCCTCAATGCCTTTACTTAAATTGCACATAACTGACACCTCACTTTCCAATGTCTGTGTCATTGAGATATCATAATCATCCTGTAAAATTTGACGTTTTTCATCCACTTCAGCGGTTTTCGACAACAATACATCCAGCAGTTTTAATATTCCATCATAACGTTTACCGTTTGAGCTGCCGAGGCAAATGATAATGACAGACAGCAAATCATAATTTTCTACTGGCTCTTTTACATTGCCAACGATCGGAAATTCAGCCATAGAATATCGTGTGATTGTATTTTCCCTGTATTTAGGCGGATTCATACAAATCCAAATGGAATATACTTTTTTCACCTTTTCATAATGTGATGCTGTAAATTCTGTACCATACTGTGAAGAAATCATCCTGCTGCAATAGTATACGCCGCGTTTTGGCAGCGGATACCCCGGATAAAAATCACTTTGTGCCTCCAGATTTATGATAAGCCGAATACGTTCATTAGTATTGGGGACAATGGCATAAAACCGGATATCATATGTAATCGTTCCCTCATGTAAAGAAGTATCTTCGGTATTCAGTCCACGAATCATTGTACCAGCTGCATCTGGCATAACTGGAACTGTGCTGACTTGTGGTTCTCCCTCAATATATTTCTCTGCAATCTCCTTGACATCATAATCTTTGTACTCTTCCAGGCATTCTTTCATAATCCATGCCAAGATAATTTTTTCGGACAATAACCGCTTACAAGCTGCATCATATTGCGCTTTTTCATAGGTATTACGAAGGTTTTCCGCAATGGTTGTTTCTGATTCCAAATCACCACATCCTGTTACTATATATTTGCCCCTTGATTTATGGCAGCCAGCCATAGGCATGGGACATCTCGTTGCCTAAACTGTTAGAATAGAGAGGTAATGGTCTGACCTCCACATCCAAGGGCTTTTACGTCCGAATGAAAGTCAGTCAGCCATCCTCCTATTCGCAGTGTTCGATTTGTGCAGGTAGAGCCAGTGCGTTCGTGTCAGCAAACAGATAGAATCGGCAATGGGTAAGATGGCATTCGTCCATTACAAATTCAAAACAGGAGTGATTCTATGAACGCGGTAGGCATTGATATTTCCAGCAGGAAAAGTACAGTTGCGGTGCTTCGCCCCCTGGGTGAGGTTGTTCGCTTTTGTTACTTCCATTTTACCACAGATAAAAGAGTGTGTCTATACAGAATCAAAATCCAACATTATTACTGATGATAAGTGCAGACTTCTGTACATAATAATCTTTAATCCAACACTATTCTAAGGGTATTATGCTGAATCGAATTCTGTCATTTATCCGAGAACGGAATTGGATTGATACCCAGCTTGCGGAATTTATTTAACAAAACAGTAAAATCTTTTTCTTTCACCTTTATCTTTTTTCGGGCAGCTGTGAGGGATTCGCAGCTGTCCATCTTTTTTGCCAGCCTGCGCATCTTCTTCTTTGTTTTTTCGCGGAAGCTTGATTCATCAATGCGCTGAATCATTTCTTCCAATGAAACAAAATTATCGCACTCCTGATACAACCGATGCAAGAAATCATTTGTTAATTTATTTTGCTTTTTTGAAATTTCCAAAGGCTGTTCTTCCCAATGTTTTGACTTCGTACATTGACGGATACGTTTGCGCATCAAACGAAGCTCTAAACGCAAAATATTCTCCTTAATCTGAACTTTATGACGTACTTTCAACTCATGAGTTTTATCGTATACTGAAAACTCACAAGATCCACAGGCAATTGTCCAAGAATGCTGATTCGCCCCACGGAACATTTCTTCATTTTCTGAACCATATCTGAACGGAACCACTTTATATCGTGGCATAATATATGATTTCTTGAATATTTTCAGATGTTTCATAACATCAGCTTTAGATTTATGATAGTGATTTTCTGTCAGATCAATGCGTGATAGCTTAAATGCTTTCAGTTTCTTTTCAACACCAATATCCAACAAAATATCTGCTAGATGTTTTCGGACTTTCTTAATTCCCTTTTCCGTTGGCTGAAATAATTCTGTTGGACAGTATTGTCCTGCTAGTAATGAGGTTGGATTCACAATCAATGTAATCCAGGATGAATACGTCAATGACTGGTGCAGAAGCATCTCAACACCAATACCCTTATAAATTGCGATTTTATAGCAGTTTTCCGGGTGAAGTGCATCATTACTTATACGAAAATGCTCATTTTCTGTGATGATATTCTGTATTTCTGAATAGCTGCTTTTCATATTCAGCGAAAATGTATGAATTCCAGTTTCTTTATTTATCATTGATTTCCTCTCCTTTTCTTCGCGCAGTTTGTACAACACTTGCAGGATTTTGTTTCTTCTTGCCCTTGATAGGAAAGAATATCCTGCACCATACAATTTGTGTTGTCAACAAATTCACTGATTTGTTGGTGGTTCTTTTTCATGGTCGTTAATGCCTTTGGATTCTCCGCAGATTTCTTTATCAAACTTGCTGTGATTTTGCTATCATCGCCATTGTGATCATAGAATAAAACACAATGTGCTTTTCTTCCATCTCTGCCCGCTCGACCTATTTGCTGGATATAGTCGGTCATGCTGATTGGTGCATTGAAATGCAGGATCAGCTCGACATCAGGCACATCAATACCCATTCCAAATGCAGTAGTAGCAACCATGATCTTCTTTCTGCCAGTCAGAAAGTCCATTTCCATTTGGTGCTTTAATTTATCTGGTTTAATTTGAGAATGGCATTTGACAACTTCATTCGGATACAAGTCTGACAGATAGTTGTAAATTGCATCCACATAGCTTGTTGTAAGTGCATAAATGACCACAGAGGCGTCTTTTCTGTACTTTCTGATATATTTAGCCATCATTTTAAATCGCTCTTGCAAATGAGCTTCCAATGATTTCTTGTCACTGGTCATATCCTTTTTTATCAGAATCAGGTTATCCCGTTTCAGGTTCATACAAAATGTCTTGGGATTGCGCATATGCAACAGATTGATGATTTCCTCCTGTTTATCATCTAGAATTGTTGCAGAACAAGCAAAAATAATTGGACGTTTAGGTAAGCTGTCAATAAAATTACCAATTCCCAGGTAAGCTTCACGGAATGTATATCCCCATTCAGTCAGACAGTGGCATTCGTCAATTACCAGCATATACAAGTGTGTTTCTCTTATCACTTCTTGAAAGTTCCTGCTTTGTAATCGTTCAGGTGTCACATATAGAAAGGTTAACATTCCCTTTTGGACTTTGTTAAGGATGGTAATATCTTTTGGCTTTCTCAAATGATCAATGTAATCAGCAGCAATACCATGTGCCTTGAGTGTTTGAACCTGATTGTGCATCAGTGATAATGTTGGTTCTATCACAATTGTTAGCTTATCAGAATGACACAATGCTGGAATCTGATAAATTGCAGATTTCCCAAAGGATGTGGGTGCAATGGTAAGAGTATCATTGCCATCCATAAGTGATTGAATCGGTTTAATCTGACCTTTTCGCAAATGTTTAATCCCTAATAAGTTCATAGCAGATTTCCATTCATAATTTGGTTTCATATAAATTCACCTCAAGATTTCGTTATTTTATTGTTGTTTAGAGATAAATTTAAAATGCCGAATAGTTAATAAATTTACGAATTTAACTTGATTTTCTTGATGACTGAAAAATCTTTTAAACTGTTGAATATGGCTTGTTTAGATGGGATTTCGGGTTTTATCGTTAAGAAAAGTGAAAAAATGCTATTAGATAGGTCTATTTTCAAAGAGAAAAGCCATACAGGAATTATTCCCATATGGCATTCACAGACCAGTTTATTTGTTAACTTCAGTTGTTTCTATCAAGCATTCATGTTGCTTCGTTTCTTTGTTATAGTTGATTCCGACAAGGAATACTGTTCCAGAATAGCCTTCTAGTGCCTTGACATATTGTTTGTCCTTGACTTGCTGAATAGCACCTTGTGCAGTTTGGTTCCATTTCAATTCCACAATCATGGCGGGTTTGTCTGGGCTATTACTGCGTGGTGTGAATACCATATCAGCGAACCCCTTTCCAGCAGGTAATTCCCGCTTGAGGTAATAGTAATTTCTTGCGCTATAATATGCGAGCGAAATCACACAACTGAGTGCATTTTCATTGTTGTAAGATAAAATGGATGTGGTATCCATATGGACAGCATCTAATCCCTTTGCCACAGTGCCTGTATCCCTATTCAGGGTTGCTTCTAATAACGCCTCTGATGCAGTGATAGCCCGCATAACCTCCTGCCAATCACTTACCCGAATGGAACTAACAAATTCTGAGCGAATTTCCTCATTTGGAATGAAAACTTGCTGTTTTTCTGCATTATAACTCAAATAGCCTAAATGAATCAGCAAAGTTAAAACATCATCTTTGGTTTGAAATGTTGTCATGTCGTTGGTGAAAGAAGATGTATCAATTGTGCAACGCTCGCCGCCAAGCATTAAGATAACAGCATCTTTCAGTCCATCAAAATTCATGTCGATATATATCCGCAAAGTTTCATAAGTTTCAGTTTTTGTCCAATAGCTTTTAAAATCTTCATTTAGCATAGCCTCAACCACGGATTTCGGATTATAGACATGACCCACCTTATGGAATTGATATCCATCATACCAACGTTTGGTTTCTTCAAAATCCATATCAAACCGTGTACATAACCCTTGCACCTCGTTTTCTGTAAACCCTACATACTTCGCCAATCGCAAAGGTTCAGTCATTGTAAACTCCCGAAAATTATTTAATGCAGATTGTGTTCCATATTTTTTTATCGGCAATATTCCTGTGATATATGCTAACGCGATACATTCTTCTGCCAAAGTTCCTTTGAACAAACCACGCAAAAAGTTAATATACTCTTTTTGCAGTGCAGTATTATTCACATCTTCGCGAAATAGACAATCCCATTCATCAATAACGATAACAAATTTATCATTTGTAGCCATATGGATTTCAGACAGAGCAAGGGATAATGAAGAAACATCTGGACTTACACATTCAGGATATTGGTTTCGCAGCTCCGTAAGTACTGATTTCTGCAAAAGAGAAATAATATCCTCTGGATTTTGTGCATTGCTTCTTGTCCATTGAATATCCATGCGAATGACGGGATATTTGTTCAAATGTTCTGTAAACGATGGTTCATTAACGATCTCCAATCCACGAAACATTTCCCGCGAGTCGCATCCCTGACTGTAATAAGCAACAAGCATTTCTGCTGCCATAGATTTACCAAAACGCCTGGGACGGCTAACGCAAATAAACTTTTGTTTTGTATTAATCATGCGATTGGTATATTGCAGCAATCCGGTCTTATCCACATAAATTTCCGAACGCAATGATTCTGCAAAGCCATAATTGCCTGGATTCAAGTAAAGCCCCATTCCGCTCAACTCCTTTGTTAATATCATATCAAAAATACGGAGCACCTGCAACTACCACAGCCATTCTTTAATTGAAAATCTAGTTTAGATATAGCCACAGTTTCAACACACAACCAT
The DNA here is from genome assembly GCA_964017555.1 of uncultured Butyricicoccus sp. GTDB lineage: Bacteria > Bacillota > Clostridia > Oscillospirales > Butyricicoccaceae > Butyricicoccus_B. The sequence goes on from CAXHNU010000006.1 coordinate 15,945, forward strand.
ATAAATCAGTATCATCCATCAGCACCTTTACGGCATAACTGCATACCCCTAAACATACGCCAAAAGCATCGTCAAAGGGCGATATCGCATGAACTTATTACATCATATTGCAATGGATTTTAAACAAATTGCAGGCAAACAGAAACATTCTCAGATAAAAGAATTTGTATCATGAATTCAAATCCCTCTTTCTCCGCCACAAACCCGCATTTTACAGGAATGTAGAATGCGGGTTTTGCTTATTCCATGAAAACTTTAACGATTACAACTTTAGATGCTGCCGCTTAGATCTTACAGGTTAATGAACATTAACAATATTATAACACAAAAGCCGGCGCAGTTTAATACTACACCGGCCCTCGCTTAAAATATTTTCTTACTGCACCGCCCCAACCATCTGTTTTTATTTTGCAGCAATATACCCATTTGGGTGCTGACATAAATCCCACATTTTTATATAGTGATTTCAATCTGGTTGCCCTCAGGATCAAGGACACAGCTTTCATAATAGCCATCGCCAGTGGTGCGGGGATTGCTGGATATGGTATAACCATCTGTGCGCAGGCGTTCTGTCAGCGCATCAACCACCGCCGCATCACCAACAGATAACGCAATATGGATAAACCCATACCGCAAGCCTTCCACTGCCGCTGATACATCTGGGCGGTGCATCAGTTCCAGCTTTGCACCGTCAGCAAATGACAAGAAATAAGTTGTCAGCCCCGTGCGCGGATTATGATACTGTGCGCTGGAAACAGCTCCAAAATAGGTTTCATAAAATGTACGCAACCGCTCTAAATCTTTTGCGTACAATGCAATATGATGAATGCGCATGATATCCTCTTTCCGGCATAATTTTAATTAAATGCGCCCTTTACAATATAAACCTTGATATGGCTGAATTCCTCCAGCGAAATGCTGATGCCTTCCCTGCCAAGCCCGCTTTGTTTAAAGCCGCCGAAAGGCTGATCCAAATGCCGGTAACCGCCGCTGCCATTGACCACAGCGCCGCCTGCTTTCAGTTTGCTGCCCACCCGGAACGCACGGTTCATATCACGGGTCATCAGTCCAGAGGACAGCCCATAAATTGAATTGTTTGCAATGCGGATGGCTTCTTCCTCGGTATCAAATGGGATCAGCGGGAATACAGGACCAAATACCTCCATATTTGAAGCAATATCCATTTCCGGCGTAACGCCTGTCAATACAGCCGGTTCAATCCGTGCGCCATCGCGTGTGCCGCCGCACAGCAGCGATGCCCCTTGGCTTACGGTATGCTGGATTTGGGTTTCTACTTCTTTTGCCGCACTTTCGGAAACCAATGCGGTGACAACCGCATCTTCTTCCAGCGCGCTGCCGCGCTTGAGGGCATTCAAACGGTCTGCCAACCGTTTTGCAATTTCATCATAAATGCTGCGATGGATAATGAACCGCTTAGACGAACAGCAAACCTGCCCATTGTTTTCCAAACGGCTGTTTACCATTTCATCCAAAGCGCGGTCAATATCCGCATCCTCAAAAATCAGCAGCGCATCATTACCGCCCAGTTCTAAGAAAGTGCGTTTTAAAGTATCCGCTCCATCTTTCACCATGCGTTTGCCAGCTTCGGTGCTGCCTGTTAAGCTGACCGCATCCACTTTGGGATTTGCCAAGATACATTCATTGACCGCATCGCGCCCAGATACAAAAAATTGCACAACACCTTCTGGGAAGCCTGCCTGTTTTGCATATTTGTCCAGCGCCAACACAGCCAGCGGGTTCGCGCTTGGCGCTTTGACGAGCACTGTATTGCCCATCGCGAGCGCTGGGGCAATCTTTTGGAATGTCAGTTCAATCGGGAAATTAAATGGGATAATACAAGCAATGGTGCCAAGCGGTTCCCGTTTGGTGAACACCAAATCGCCTTCAAACCCTGGGCCGCTGTCTGAAAGCACTTCACCATATAAATGTTTGGCACGTTCTGCCGCGGCACGCAACAGTTTTACGCCGTCCATGGTTTCAACACGCGCCTGGACAATCGGTTTTGCCATATCTTTGGCAGAAAGCTGGGAAATCAGTTCTGCGTCCTGTTCCAGTGCATCAGCAAACCGGTAAAGGCATTCTGCCCGCGCATATACTGGCGTTTCTGCCCATATCTGCTGTGCGCTAACTGCCGCATCTACCATGTTTTGTACCTCCACTTTGCTGGCAAGCGGCAAAGTATCCAAGGTTTCCCCTGTCATTGGGTTTGTCACAATCAAAGTTTCCATTTGTAATCCACCTTCCATATGAATATCCGCATCGAATTGTATACTAATATATTAACCGAGTTTTGCTATTTTGTCAACAGCATTTCTCCATTTATTATGCAAGCGCTAATACCAGCACCTGTACTTCATGCGGCGCAACGGTTGCAGACAGCGCCACAGTGCCATCAGCTTGCAAATTGGATACCGTATACCCAGGGTCTGCGGCATGGCGCAAATAACAGGTTTCCTCCTGGCTCAGCCGACAAGGGCTGCCCATACGCTGCCACGCATCAAACGTGCTGCCCTGGCTGCGGCGAATCGAATAACGCCGTAACTGATATGCCCCTGGCGATAAGCCTGTTACCTGCAAATGAAACTCCAAATCCGTTCCATCCACAAAATTATCATATACATTTTGGTTTTCCGTGCCGGTGCTGAAATGGTGCCGGTACAGCGCGTGATAATGGCAATAATTATAAAGCACAATCTGCACGCCTGTGCTGCTGCGGGTAGCAAAGCAGCCATCGGCTGAAAATATCATATAATCGCCCAATTTGGTCAGCAGCCGCAATGCCCCAAGCGCTGGCTTGGGGATGCCTTGGAATGTGCTCAACCCAAACCCGCCATGGAAAACCTGGGTCGTTGGCTCAATTTCCTCCATCATATCAATCAGCGTCCAGCAGCCCATACATTGCGTTTTGTCATAGTTCTCTGTGATATTTTTCACCAGATACGCTGATTTAAAACAGGTATCGCTGCATAAATCCCGCTGCCACATGGTTGCGTTCCAGGCTTCCAACGAAATCCGGTCATGCGGCGCGCCAAGCTGGCGCAGCATGGTTTGAAACCCCGCAATTGCATGGGCAAGGAAATCTTCATCCGCGCTTAACGCTTCGGGATGAATTGGCTGGGTATCCAACATAAAGCGGTAAATGTCGGTATCCTGAATCGGCTCATACGGATAACACAAAAAAGAAAATTCATCGGGCACACAATTGTGTTTCAGGCACATTTGGATAAACCGACGGATATATCCATCCTGCCAAGTACCGCCAGCATAACCGCCCGGCGCACTGATTTGATAAGCGGGGTCCATGGTTTTCAGCAGCTCATAGGTGCGCAGATATAGCTGACAATATTCCTCAAAATCATCATGCCCGCCAATCACGGCGCAGTTGATATTCAAAATGCAAAAGTGCCATTGCTGCACCATCCGTTTGCCATAACGGGTTTCAAAATGCTCCACAAATGCCCGGATGACAAACAGCCATTTATCAATATCATTGGGCACGCACATATAAACCCCCCGGCGAAAATGGCGTTCTTTATGTTTGGCAAGCAGTGACGGCATAAAGCTAAATTCTACATAAGGCAGCAGCCCAATCGAAAGAATAAAATCAAACAGTGCATCTGCAAATGAGAAATTCAGCCGGGGGCTGCCATCCGCGTTTTCAGTATACACCATCATTTCATCATCCAGCAGTCCTTGAAACCGGATATACCGGAAGCCAATTTGCTGCTGCACCCACCGCAATTGCTGCTGTACGGTAGAAAGCAGCCCTTCTTTTGCATAGCCGATGTTGACAAGGTTTTTCCAGGTATGCTGAAGCTGTGTGCCGTGCTGCCCTGCGGAAATATAGAAAACCCGTGATGTGGCTTCCGCCTGCGTGGATTTTGGCTGTACCCCTTCATAATGTAATAGTTCCAGAAAAAGTTCGGCAACCGGCATGGCATCGGGCAGCGGTTTTTCATGCCATTCCTGCCGGAACCGCCCTGGCGTGACGCCATATTGCTGCTGGAACACCCGAATAAACGCATTCGTACTCCGGAACCCATGATCCATGGCAATGCTGGTGACGGTTTTCTTGCTGTACAGCAGTTCTGGGAAGGCATAGCCCAACCGGATGGCATTCAAATAACCGGTAAAGGTTGTGCTAAGGTTTTTCTGAAAAAACCTTGACAATGTACTTGCCGCAATGTAATGCCGTTTTGCAACCTCGGCAATGGACAACGGTTCACGCGCGTGCGCATTAATATCCTGCAAAATCGCCCCGAACCGTTTGTCCATCGGCAATATGGCATCTGCTGATGTGCTTTTATCCTGAAATTCCTCCGAAAGCACAGAAAAAAGCGCCATCGCCTGACTATAAAGGAAAAAGGTCGCGTTTTGCTGTTCCCGGTAAACTGCGCGGAACAGCGCCGCAAAAATATGGCGCACCCCATCATATGCCGCATGGCGCGGGCTGTTTGCCGAACAGCATGAAAAACGCGGCATTGCCCCTGTGCGGAATGCCTGCTGTATAAGCGCAGGCGTTATTTGCAGCGATAATCCCGCACTGCCGCCGCGGGGCAACAGCATATGCGGCGCAAATGGGTTTACCACAATGAAATCATTTTTCTGCAATTCATACAGGTGTCCTTCCAGCGAAAATGCCGCCGTACCATTCAAAAGATATACAATTTTCAGCCCTTCATACCATTGCATGGAATCATGCTGTTCCATTTCAAAAAACAGCAGATCCGCCCGATGGTTCCTGCCAAAGTCCAGCATGGCGCATCCTCCTTATACTAATATATCAATTATATTAAAACTTATATACCATGTCAATGCACACGCGGGAAAAAAGCAGGGATATGCAAATCCTCTTAAAATGATATCTGATTTCTTGCAAAGCGTTTTAGTATTTCTGCTGATTCCATTTGTATTTTGCGCGTATTTGTGATGAATTATGCACAAAAACGGTATTCTTAACCCATGCTGCCGCGTTACAATAACAATATCAAAAACGCACAAATACAGTCCGCATTTTGAATAAACCTGAAGGAGGATATAGAAATCATGCAAGAACATAAAATGATTGCCGCAATTTATGAAGGGAACGGCATACTTTCCATCAAGGAAACTGCTATTCCGGAAGTCACAAACCCGGATGATGTCAAAATCCGCGTCCATGCGGTCAGCATTTGCGGCACAGACGTCCGCGCACTGACCAAACCGCAAGGATATGAATTCCATGACGGCATTGTTGTTGGGCATGAATGCACGGGTGAAGTAGTCGCCATCGGCGAAGCTGTCACCGAAGTTGCTGTCGGCGACCAGGTTGTGGTACACCCAAACAACGGCTGCGGCAAATGTTATTACTGCCGCACCGGTAAAATCAACCTATGCGCAAACTTCAAGCATATCGGCGATACGGTTGACGGTGTTATGGCAGAATATGCAGTCGTCCCCGAAAAGCTGATATACCCCATCAGCAAAGAAGTGCCAACCCATTTGGCGTGTCTTGCGGAACCGCTTGCCTGTGTGCTCAACGGCACGGAAACGGTGCGGGCGCATCCGGGTGAAACTGTTGTCGTGCAAGGCGCGGGCCCGATTGGGTTGCTGTTTACCATGCTGTATAAAGCGGCTGGGGCAACTGTCATTGTATCCGACCTTGCTGAAGGGCGCGGCGCGCTGGCAAAAGACATTGGCGCAGACCTTTACATCAACCCGCAGAAGGAAGACCTCACCGCCCGTGTGCTGGCGGAAACCAATGGACTTGGCGCGGATATCATTGTGGATGCTGTCGGCGTGCTGTTGGGCGCAAGCATTCCGCTGGTCAAAAAAGGCGGACATATCCTGGTATTCGGGCTGAATACCGCGGCAGAAGTGAAACTCAAACCCGCTGAAATCGTGATGAATGAAATCCAAATTCATGGCACTTACATTGCAAAGGGTACTTTCCCGATGGCAACAAAAATCCTGGAAAAAGGCTTGCTGCCCATTGAAAAGATTGTCACCCACCGTCTGCCCATTCAAGAGTTCCCGCGTGGGCTGGAACTCATGAAATCGGGCGAAGGGTCAAAAGTCATCATTGAAATCGCAGACCGATAACATAAATTTAGGAGGAAAATAACATGAATAAGATTGATTTGACTGGAAAAGTTGCAATTGTCACCGGCGGCGGCACAGGCATTGGACGCGGCATCTCACTGGAGCTGGCAAAGCATGGCGCGGACGTCATGGTTTGTGACCTCAACATCACAGGCGCTACCGAAACCGTGCAAATGATTGAAGCGCTTGGCCGCAAAGGTTTTGCGTTTAAAATGGATGTCACCTGTGAAGAAGATGCTGCACGCATGGCAGAAGCCTGCGTAGAACAGTTTGGGCATATCGACCTGATGTATAACAATGCGGGCACCATCAGCATGAATACCATTGAAGATATGTCGCTTGCTGATTGGGAAAAGATTTTTGCTGTCAACTGCCGCGGTGTATTCCTGTGCTCTCGCGCAGTCATCCCGCAGATGAAAAAACAGGGCGGCGGACGCATTATCAATACCGCTTCCCAAGCTGGCAAAACCGGGCTTAACCTGCTGACTCATTACTGCGCAACCAAAGCGGCTGTCATTGGCTTTACCAAAGGTTTGGCACTGGAACTGTGCAAAGATAATATCCTGGTCAACTGCTTCTGCCCTGGCTCTGTTATGACCGATATGACCCGCCGGGAAGCCCAGTGGGCATCCGAACGCAATGGCGGCGAACCTGAAGATTACATCAAGCTTTGGGAAGATGCAATCCCGCTCAGCCGGTACGCACAGCCCGAAGATATTGCAAATATCGCTGTATTCCTGGCTTCTGATTATGCCTCCTATATGACCGGGCAGGCAGTCAACATCAGCGGCGGACAGGAAATGCACTAATTAGGGGGATCACCCGTCATGAGCGGCTAATATATGCCGCCCATGACAAGGGGGAATATATTTTGGCGACTCCAATACTTGAGAACAAAAACTAAACATACACAACGCACAGCACTTTTACTGAAAAAACGTCGCGAAATAGGTGATATCAATGAAAGGGGGAATGTGAGGCAGAATAAATCAGCGTACTAAGGAAGATTTTCCCTTATACCCGAAATATTATCACTGCAAAGAAAAAGGAGAGCATCTGAAAAATGTTTAAACTGAAAAAATGGGTTGCAATTGCAACAATGATCAGCGTGCTTGGCATGGCTGGCTGTACGCCTGCGGCGCAGGATGGCGGCACACCACCTGCTGGTTCTGCTGCCGGAAGCAATGGTGCTTCTTCCAGCGCTGGCGTAGCCACAGGCGCAGATGAATTTCCCGCGCTTGACGTGCTTGATTTGAACGAATATCGGGAAAGAGCTGACCTGATGAGCTTTTTCAGCGGCACACCAAACCTTAACGCAACCAAAGCAGATGGTTCTAAATACAAAATCGCGTTCTCCCATTATGATGAAGCGGATGAATCGGTTGCCTACTCTTGCCGCGTTGCCAAGGAGATGGCAGAAAAATATGGCTTCGAGATGGTTATCTTTGACGCACAGCAAGACCCACAGAAACAGCGCGACCATATTGCGCAGGCTGTGACACAAAAATGTGACGCGGTTGTTGTCTATCCGCTGGATGCCATTTCGGTATCAGGCGCGATGAAAGCCGCCAAAGACGCGGGGCTGGTTGTCATCTGTACTGGGCAAACTGTGGATGATACATCTGCTTATGATGTTTATACTGGGCCAAATGATACCCTTTCCGGGCAAATGGCTGCTTCCGCAATGATAGAAATCATGCCTGATGGCGGCAAAGTCGGGATCATCCAAGGCTATCCGGGTTCTGCGCCGCAGATCCACCGTGATGAAGGCTTCCTTGGCGTGATGCAGTCCCATCCGGAATATGAAATTCTTGACCGGCAGACCGCAAACTGGTCAACGGCTGACGCGATGAACGTTATGGAATCTTATCTGTCCCGATATCCGGATCTGGATGCAGTATTCTGCCACTTTGATTTGGCAACCCTTGCCGCGATTCAGGCAGCACAGGCAGCCGGACGCGCAGATGATATCATCTTTGTATCGGTGGACGGCACACAGGGCGCATTGGACGCGATTGCGACAGGCGGGCCATTCAAAATGACTGCCATGCAGGATTTTAAAACCATGGTAGAAATGCAGTTCGCGGCAGCGCTGGCTATCCTCAATGGCGACGGCGATATGCTGGAAAAGGAAACTTATATCAATCTGGTTTGCATTGAACAGGATAATGCAAAGAACTTTGAAGCAGGTTGGGGCTGATTGCCCCACCTGCTCACCAATGCGGGCATCCCTCTACGAATGTTACAATTTTTAGCAGTTTGTTTTGTGCAAAAAACCAAAATTGCCGCCATAAATCCTGAAAACTTTCAAAGCGCTTGACAACCCTCTCGAAGCGTAGTAATATACTAATATGTTAGTGCGCATTGTAAAGCAAATGCGCCCACACAACGAACCAAAAGAGGTGTTATCATGAAACTGAAAAAATGGATTGCAATTGCGGTAATGGCAGGGCTGCTGGGCACTGCTGGCTGTACTCCGGCTGCGCAGGATAGCGGTACGCCATCTGCGTCTGGCAGCGGCGCCGCCGACGGCAGTGCCGCGGGCAGCAGCGCTTCTTCGGCTGCAAATACGGAAAAATACCCTTCGCTTGAAGTGCTCGATGTAAACGAGTATAAAACCGCAACCAAGGCATCCGATTTATTCCCGGATGATATCAATGTCAGCGGCACCAAACCGGACGGCTCCAAATGGAAAATTGCATGGCTCTGCCCGGATATGGCGGATGAGTCCAACGCCTATCAAACCAAGCTTTCCCGGGAAGTCGCTGAAAGATACGGCTTTGAGCTTATCGAGTTTGACGCGCAAAGCGACCCACAAAAACAGACTGACCATGTCAATCAGGCAATTACCCAGGGCTGTGATGCCATTGCCATTTCCCCGGTTGACGCAAACGCGCTGATTGAATCTATGAAAGCCGCACGACAAAAAGGAATGCTTGTTGTCGACTGTCAGCAGCCTGTCACCGACCCGGAAGCTTATGATGTTTACTGTGGCCCCAATGATACTTTGGCAGGCCAGCAGTCCGCTTCCGCACTGACACAGCTTCTGCCTGACGGCGGCAAAGTCGTTGTCATTGAAGGGTTTCCAGGTTCTGCGGCGCAGATTAACCGTGATGCTGGTTTCCTTGGCGTTATCCAGAACCTGTCCCAGTTTGAAGTGCTCGAAGTGCAGTCCGCAAACTGGTCTACCGCTGATGCGATGAATATTATGGAATCTTATATGTCAAAATATAAGGAAATCGACGCGGTATTCGGGCATTTTGACCTGGCAACACTGGCAGCGATTCAAGCGGCGCAAAATGTTGGGCGCGCTGATGATATTATTTTTGTATCGGTTGACGGCACCCAAGGCGCACTGGATGAAATCGCCAAAGGCGGCTGCTTTAAAATGACTTCTATGCAGGATTTCAAACTGAATACGGATGTCCAATATATGGCTGCTCTGGCGCACCTGAATGGAGAAGGTGACCGGTTTGACAAAATGTGCTATACCTATAATGTCATTATCGAACAGGATAATGCAAAGGATTTTGAAGCAGGTTGGGGCTGATTATCCCCCTGCCGCTTGAGGACATACAGGACGGCCTCTGTGAAAATCAGTTTTTTACAGAGGCCATTTTTTCAAAACAGGAGGTGCAAAATTAATGGGCGATGAAATCATGCTTTCTGTGCAAGGCGTTACAAAACGTTTTCCCAATGTCGTTGCGTTAAACAATGTGTCGTTTGACATCCGCAAAGGGCAGGTGCATGGCATTGTTGGCGAAAACGGCGCAGGCAAGTCCACACTGATGAAAATCCTTTCCGGCGTTTATAAAAAAGATGAAGGCACGATTATTTTTGATGGGCAAGAAATGAAGGTCAAAAAGCCGATTGAATCACTGGGGCTGGGGCTTTCTATCATTTATCAGGAATTTAACTTGGTCAACCAAATGACGGTTGGCGAAAATATTTTTCTGGGGCGGTTCAAAGAGCTTGGCGGCATGAAAAAAGTCCATGCCCAGGCGCGGCAGCTGCTGGACAGCATCGGCAGCAAAATCAATACGTATACACCAGTGGAAGACCTTTCGGTTTCCGAAAAACAGATGGTAGAAATCTGCAAGGCATTGTCCTATGATTCCAAACTGATTATTATGGATGAACCTTCCACCACTTTAACCGCCGAAGAAATGGATCGTCTGACCGCGATTATCCACGATTTAAAAGCCAAAGGCATTACGATTATTTATATCAGCCACCGTTTGGATGAAATCTTTGACCTTTGTGACCGTGTCACCGTTATGCGGGATGGCAATGTCATCAGCACAAAAGATATTGCTGATGTTACCCGTCCATCCATGATTGCGGAAATGGTTGGGCGTTCGATTGAGAACGAATATCCGCCGCGCGCCAAAGACATTGGCGAAACCATCTTAGAGGTCAAAGGCATCAACACCAAAAAACTGCACGATATCAGTTTTACCGCCCGCAAAGGGGAAATTCTTGGGTTTGTTGGGCTGGTTGGCGCGGGGCGCACTGAAACCGTCCGCGCGATATTCGGCGCAGACAAACGGCATTCCGGCGAAATCTATTTGGAAGGCAAAAAGCTTGATATCCATTCTCCAGGTGACGCCATCCGCGCAGGCTTTGGGTTTGTCACCGAAGACCGCAAACAGCAAGGTTTGCTGTTAAACTTTGATGTAGGTACCAATATCACCATGGCATCGTTTGACCATTTCACATCCGGCGGTATTTTTGATAAGAAAAAAGAACAGCAGATTATCGACCATCAGATTGAAGCATTATCAGTCAAAACGCCAAGCAGCGATGTTTATATCGGCAAATTATCAGGCGGCAACCAGCAAAAATGCCTGATTGCCCGCTGGATGGAAACCCATCCCAAAGTGCTGATTATGGATGAACCCACCCGTGGCATTGATGTTGGCGCAAAGTATGAAATCTATCTGCTGATGAAAAAAATCGCGGAATCCGGCAGCACCGTCATTATGATTTCCAGCGAACTGCCCGAAGTGCTCAATATGTCCAACCGGGTGCTTGTGCTGTCCAATGGGCGAATTGTCGGCGAATTTGACCCAGAACACACCACATCAGAACAAATCATGGCAGCCGCGCTAGAGGAGGGGGAAAACAAATGAGTGGAGCAAAATCAGCCCAGCCTGCCAAAAGTAAAGTGCAAAAACAGCAGGCTGTCAAACAGTTTTTAAATGAATATCTGATTTTGATTGGCATTTTGGTTTTAACAGTATATACCTGCATTGTGCAGCCATCCTTCCTTGCGGCAGATAACCTGTTAAGCCTGGTGCGGCAGTTTGTGCCGCTTGGCATGGTTGCCCTTGGCATGACGCTGGTGATTATTGGCGGATATATTGACCTTTCGGTGGCTGGTACATTTTCGTTTATGGGTATTTTGTCCGCCATGCTGCTCAACCGCATGGGGCCTGCTGCTGTTGTCGTGATCTTGGTTGCAGGCGCGCTGTGTGGGCTGCTCAATGCGATTGTACTGGTTGGGTGCGGCGCACGTGACGACTCCGATGCGCTTTTCATCACCTTTGGGATGCAGACCGTATTCGGCGCACTTGCCCTCATTGCAAATAGCGGCAACTATGTTGCCCTTGATCAAAATGCTTTTACCCAGTTTATCGGCAGCGGCAATCTTGTAGGCATCCCGTTTATGCTGGTTATTTTTATCATTGCAACGGCGATTTTACAATTTATTATGAAGAAAATGCCGGTTGGGCGCAGCATCCATCTGGCAGGCGGCAACCCTGTAGCGGCAGAGCTTTGCGGTATTTCGGTTTCTAAAATCATTATCATCATCTATACACTCACCGGTATGCTGACGGCGCTTGGCGCACTGATTATCACCTGCCGCATTGGTTCGGCGCTGCCGATTGCGGGGCGCAACTATGAAGCTAACGCCATCCTTTCGGTAACCATTGGCGGCACCAGCTTGTCTGGCGGCAAAGGCAGTGTACTCAATACCGTATTGGGTGTCGCATTATTTACAATCATGGCGAATGCGCTGAATATGCTGGGCGTTGACCCGAATATGCAAAATGTTTGGAAGGGCGTTATCCTGGTTGCAGCCATCTGGCTGGACAGCCGCCGGACGGTATAAAAGGAGGAAACTGGATATGGATAAAACAAACTCTGGGCGCATCTGGAAAGTGATGAAAAAACAAAAAGCCGCACTTGCTGTTGTTGCGTTTTTCATCATCATGCCTTTTCTCAGCCCGTATTTCCTGACCGCTTCCAACTTATCTTCGCTGCTGCTTCAGGTGACAATCCTGCTGATTATGGCATTTGGCGTGACATTCTGTATTGTTTCCGGCGAATGTGATTTGTCACTGGGTACCAATATGTGTTTGGCTGGTATTTTAGCAATCCGGCTTCAGCAATATTTGCCGCTCCCGGCAATTTTGCTGGCGGTGCTGGTTGTTGGGCTGATTGTCGGCGCAATTAACGCATTTATCATTGTTGACCAGGGCGCAAACTCCTTTATTTGTACCCTTGGCATGATGATGGTGCTGCGCGGCATTTCGCTGGTTGCCAGCAATGGCAAGCCAGTTGCGGGCAGCAGCCAAATGTATGTCTATTTCGGCAACGGCAAATTCCTCGGCATCAATTTTATCACTTGGTTAGCAGCGGCGATGTTTGTCGTTTGCTGGTGGGTAATGACCCATACCCAATTTGGGCGCAACTGCTTTGCTGTGGGCGGCGACAAAGGCGTCGCGGCGTATTCCGGCATCAATACCAAGCGGCATTTGCGCACAACCTTCCTCATCAGCGGGATGTGTGCGGCGCTTGCCGGGTTCTGTTTTTCGGCGGAACTCAATTCAGGTTCCGCAACCTATGGCGAAAATACCGCGCTGTTGGTCAACTGCGGGGTTGTTGTCGGCGGCACGCCGTTTAACGGCGGCTATGGCGGTATTGTCCAATCGCTGGTTGGTATTTTCCTGCTCGGCATTTTGGAAAATGCCATGAGCCTCAAAAACATTTCCTCTTATTATCAGCAGCTCATCCGCGGCATTGTCATTGTTTTTGTCATTGCGATGGACTGCCATGCCCGTAAAGTAAAACGGGAAGACGTATAAATTTATCATCAAGGAGTATCCGAACCCATGAAGAAAAACGCACTTTCCATGCACAGCACGGCAGCAGGGCGCGCAAACCTAGCCACATATATTGCGGCTGCGAAAGCTGCCGGGTTCGATTGTATCGAACCGACAATCACACAGCTTGAATCTTACCTAAACAGCGGACATACTGCCCAGGATATCAAAACAATGTTGGGTGAGCTTGAAATTTCAGCCGTAGGCTGGCTGGCGGATTGTGAACGGCAAGGGTATGAGTTTACCGCCATGATGAAGCAGGCAGAATCCTTATTTGCGGTCGCTTCTTCCATTGGCGCATACGCGGTGGAAATCATCAATGGACCTGTGGACTACCGTGCAGTGGAAAGTTTCCGGAACCAAACACCTTACACCGGTTATATGGGGCTACAGGGGCTGGACGATCAGGAACAGCAAACTCTAACCGCAAAAAATCTGGGCGCACTTGCCGATTTAGCGGCTGAATTTGGGCTGATGCTGTATTTTGAGCCGTTGTGCTGGACGCCGATCCCAACCCTGAAAGAAGGGATTCCCGTCATCGAAAAAGCGGGACGGGATAATCTGAAAATTGTGGTTGATTTTTATCACAACTATATTGGCGGGCTGGATGCGGATTTCCTGTCCAAGATTGATAAAAACATGATTCTTGGCGTACACGCCTGCAATTCCCATGAACCAACCGATCAAATCCCTTGTGAGCCGATTTTCCGGAACATTGGGTTTTATGAAGGCAATGTTCCCATAAAAGAATGGATTGACGCGATTAAATCCACCGGTTTTGACAACTGGTGGGCATATGAAACTGCTTCCCGGCGTGAGCAGGAAGAAGAAATCTATGGTTTCGCAAAATATGTGCATACAGAGCTTTCAAAGCTGGTAAACGGATAAAAAAACCGTGCCCTGATATCAAACTGGTATCAGGGCGTTTTTATTTTACTGTTTTTGTTTTGATTTCAGCATATCACGCCCGAAGATGGAAAGCAGTACAATTGCGCCGCCAATCAGCGTGAAAATGCTTGGGTGTTCCCCATAAAAAAGCATCACCCAAATGGGATTCAAAATGGGTTCTAAAACGGTTATCACGGTTGCATCCAAAGCCGAAACATAGGGGATGGCAAGCGCATATAGGATATAAGCCAGCCCAAGCTGGAAAACGCCCATAAATAAAATCATCGCGACATTTTGCGCGGTCATTTCGGGCTGACCCATAAACGGAAGCATCAGAAAAAATGCAAGCAGGTTGCCCCAAAAGATATTTTCCGCAGGCGCGTTGCTGCCGCCTTTGCGCATCAGGACATTCATTGCGCCATAGCAGACACCAGAAAGCAGCGCCAGCAAATCGCCCAGCATATGCCCTGTGGACAGCCCATCATATAAAAACACTGCAAGCCCGGCGAGTACCAGCAGGATTGCAAGAATATCATGCCGGGTGACAGGTTCCCGCAGCAGGAAATAACCCAGGATTGCTGAATAAACCGGCGCGGTATATTGCAGCAAGATGGAATTTGCCGCCGTGGTCAGTTTGGTGGACAGCACCATTAAAACAACAAGCCCCACATAAGAAAACACCGCGCCGATTTGATAGAAATTCCGCGGCAGGTGTGGGCGGCGGACAAGGATTAACATCATCATTGCCGCAATCAATCCGCGCAGCCCTGCAATCGCATAGCCGTTCCAGCTTAACAGCTTGATGCAGATGCCCGCGAAACTCCATAAAACAGATGTCGCAATCAAAAGGTAAATGCCGCGTGTACGGTTCATGTATATGCCCCCTTAAAAAAATATGTTTAGCCGCTGCGCGGCTGGCAGCGGCTAACGGTAATGCGTTATGAAATTTGTGCAAGCTGACGGACAGTAAGTGCAATATCATTTTCCGCATGGATGCCAAGATCCAACAGCTTATCGCCGATTTCGGTCGGTTCAGAATCCCCCGGCAAAATCGCGTTCAATTTGCCGCCCATGAAAATCCAATATTCCCGCCCGCGTTCTTTGGCAAGTGCCAAAATCTGTTTGCCATAGTCCAGCGCCTGTCCATTGTGGCAGCTAATGCCGATATACCGGGTGCCGACTTCGTCCGCTAAATCCAGCATATCCACCGCATCCATATCCACACCGGCATTGACGGTTTCCGCACCCATTTCCTGCAATACACCTTCTACCAGCACAAGCCCATAGGTATGCGCATCGCCGGAACCGACAACAATCTGTTTGCCATGCAAAGCGCCGCGCATATCATGCAGCCCATCTAAAATTTCCTGTTTCATCTGCATGGTCTGCCGTCCAAGCACTGTGGTGTAAAACGGCTGGATATCCGTGCTTGCTGTGCCATAAGTGGACGGATGGAACATCTGCTCAAACCGGATTGGGTTCATTGCCATCAGCACCAGCAGCAGTTCCACTGGATCTTCGATATCAATCCCCGCCTGCTGGAAGCCTTCCAGACAGTTGTGGAACAGTTTCGCGCCTTCTTCTGCCATTTTATCCCGCATAGCTTCCAGCGGCGCAAAATTGAAATATGGCAGCCATTCTTCGGCTTTTTCTTCTGCGCGTTTGCCCGCGGCAAAGATATCTTCGAGTTCCTGCAAAGTCGGCACTTTGATTTTTTCAGTGATAGATACCGGGTTGACGCCAAGCCCCATATGGTATTTCTTTTCCACCAGGATTTCAAACAGCATTTCGGGTACAGATACGCCATAGTTGCCATGGATATCATGATCCCATTGCAGGTTGGTGGATCCATTGAGATAACGTAATACCGGCTGATCTTCTGTGGACAGCACTTTATCCAGCGCCATCGCAACCGCGCAACGGGTATCATTTTCGCTCAGCAGCCCGCCAAACGCAATGGTATACCGTGCGCCACATAATGTAGTACAAATATAATGTTCCAGCATGGAATAACCGATATATGACGCGCAATCCAAGAAATAGCCTGCATAACCGTCATCCAAATAGGTTTTCACTTCAAAATAATCATCTTTTTTGGATGCGACAACACCTAATGCCCGCACCATATTGCACATCCGCTCGACATCGTCGTCATAGCCATAAAAGCCCCAGTTAAACTGGCAAAATTCGCCGATTGTCGGGGAACCATGTTCAATGGCAAGGATGGTATTAGCAAGCCCATTGGGTGTTGACAGATGATAATCGTTAAACGATACGTCAATCGGGCAAGCTGCCTGCTGCACCTCATAATCTTCCGCGGTATACATCCCATAACTGGTGGTTGTGGGGGCTTTTTCGCGGTATTCCGGCGGCAGAGCAACCAATCCGCTTGGGATAGACTGGATGGAATGAATTTGCATCCCAGTGCGCTGGGAAAATTCATAAAGCTGTTTTTCGGCTTCTACCTGTTCTTCCAGCGTTGCAAGACCTAATAAAATATTCCAATAAATCTTGCCCTGTTTGGCTAAATCGCGTTTCATTTCCGCATGGTTTTTATATTTGGTTTGGCTGCGGATAAACCCGCCCTGTCCTGCTTTGGTTTTTGCGCCGATAGCAAGCCCTTCCCGCAGCATTTCACGCCCATCGGGATGCTGATCTGGTTTCAGGCTTTGCAGATATTCTAAAGCTGCCTGGTTCAAATGCGCCATTGCTTTAACACTCCTTTGTGGACGCTGCCCAGCGGGGGCTTCCCAAGGCAGTCGCCATAATTCTGGTTTGAATAAAAACTGGTTCTGTTCCGAGATAAACCGGATCAACATGACAGCTTATGGTACAGTCAATGCTGCCTGCCTGTGCCGCAAGCTGACGGGCATGATCTATCACAGCGTTTTTTGCCCACGCTTCTGCATCGGCGCGCTGTTCAAACCACTGGTTGCCCCAGCTTGCATGAACGGTATAACCATTGTGATATGGCGCGGGGCGCACCAGCGCCTGTGCGGACATCATCACTTGTCCGGCTGCCGCGCCAACAGCGTTTGCCACTTCCGCATATTCCGGAATTACCAACGCTGCTTGCAGCTTGCGGCAAACCGCTGGAAGCCATGCGGCGGCTGGCGCACCCAATGCGACAATGGTCTGCCCTTTGACAAAGCCTGCTTTGATGCAGCTTTCATACAGCGCATCCTGTACGGCGGCAACTGCCTTTTCCAGCAATGTATCCATTGCAAGCCCGGCATATACTGCAAGGCGCTGTGCGCCTGCGTAAGCGGTTTTGCTGTCCCACCGGGTAAGTTCTCCCTTGATATGCAAAAGGTCGGTAGGCGTCAGCCCACAGCGCTGTATCACGCCTTGCCGCACCAGTGCGGGCAGGCTGGATAAATCCGCGCCATGCTGTTCCAGATAACCGATGCTGTGCGGCATATCAGAAAGCAACGTTATCAAGCTGGTTTGCTGGGGTATTAGTGTGCAGCCATGCGGCACACCTAACAGTCGGTAACATTCATGCGGCATTTCACCTTCGGGTAAAGTTTCCGGCAAAATGTCAAGTTCCTGCGCAAGGTTTGCATTTTGTAGACCTGCAACACATAACGGCACTACCCGCTGTGGGCCAGCGTTTAGCCTGTCAGTCTGCCACCACAAGCGGCTGTCGCCGCCGATGCCAAAGGTGGAAACTGCTGCCGCACGCAAATGGGTTTGCCACGCGCCAATCACCGCGCCGGTTTCACAGATTGGCACCCGCCCATTTTCCACATATGCCAAATCGGTTGTGGTGCCGCCCATATCCAGCAGCAAAGCATCAGTAATGCCTGAAAGAACCAGTCCGCCGGTAATGCTTGCCGCCGGGCCGGAAAGAATGGTTTCAACCGGTCTGCTGCGGGCAAAATCAGTGTGCATTAAACTGCCGTCACCTTTGACAATCAAAACCGGCGCATGGATACCGCGCTGGGCAAGAGCGTGTCTGCAAGCATCCATCAGCGCTTGGATATTCGGGATAAGCGCCGCGTTTAAAACCGCTGTTACGGTGCGTTCATAAAATCCCAATGCACCGGATAATTCATGCGCACAAACCACCGGGATATCCCACTGTTTTTGGATGATGTCCCGCGTGCGGGATTCATGCACCGCGTTGCGCACGCTGGCAAATCCAGACACCGCAATGGCGTCCACTTTCCCTGCCCATGCGCCCATAACGCGGCGAATCTGTTCGGGGGAAATATCCTCTAAAATGCGCCCTTTGATATCCAGCGTGCCTTGCAGGCGGCACACTTTGGCGGCAGGGATCTGCCCTGCCGCATCCCGCCCCAAAAGGAATGCGCCAACCCGTCCGCCCTGCTGTTCGACAACCGCATTGGTCGCGAGGGTTGTGGACAGGCATACCATGATAATTTCTTCCGGATGCGTCCAGTTTAAACGGTCTAAACTTGCGGCAATGCCGGGGAGCAAATCCGGCTTTGTGGTAAATGCTTTGACAGAACGCAAAACCTGCTGGCTGGACGCATCCAGCAGCACACTGTCGGTATAAGTGCCGCCTGTATCAATGCCAAGAATCACTGCCATAAGCGTTATAGGTTCCGGCGGAAGAAATCTAACGTTACCGCGATATTCTCTTCCATATGGTGCATAAACGCATGGTCTTCCCCGGCAATCAGATGATGTTCTACCGGGCAGGACGCGAGTTCTGCCAGTTTTGCTGCATGGGTGATATCAATCACCGCATCTTGGTCGCCCTGCATCAGCAGCAGCGGTTTGTTCTCATACTGCGCTACCGCTTCCGGGATGCTGAGCGAGGCAATATCCTGCACAAACTGGCTGCATAAGCTGAAATGATTGCCCGCGTAAACATGGCTGATACGTTTGCCGCCCTCGGCAAGATATTCCCATTTTTCATCGGTCAAAATGCCGCGGAATGTTGCTTCTGGATAAATGACCGACGCCCAGCCGCCAACCGCTTTGATTTGTTTATCCTGCCCCGCAAGCATGGCTGCCGCCGCGCCAAAACTGATGCCAAGCACGCCAATGCGGCAAGCATCGACTTCGGGCTGTGCCGCTAAGAATCTTACGCCATTGCGCACATCCTCTGCCCAGCCGCCCAGACAGGTGTAATCCGCAAAATCAGCATCACTGTTGCCCGAACCAATGCAGTCAATGCGCAATGTATAAAACCCAGCTTTTGCGGCTGCATTCGCCAGATGGACAAATAGCCGAGAACCTTCCGGCGCGGCGCCAGTGAAGCCATGGCACAAAATGAGCGCTGGCGCGGGTGCAGCCGCTGCCGGGATATGGGCATAACCATAAACCTGCTGCCCACGGCTGGGATACTGTATTTGTTTCATCCATAAACCCTCCCTAAAAGCGGGCAGAGGCTGTACGACCAGCACAGCCTTTGTCCTTACATATTAGTATAACAGAAAGAAAGAAGAATGTATATGGGTTTTTGCTGCTTATTTGATGCCGTATTCGGCTTCGATTTTTGCGATTTCAGGTTCCAGAATCGCGAAAATCTCGTCTACTTGTGCCGGGGTGATGTTAATCGGCGGGATGAAGGAAATACGGTTGCTGAAATAACCGTTAAGCTGTGCCAGCAAACCAGCATCACGCATATTGTTGACCAGTGCGTGCGCTTCCTCACGGGCAGGTTCCTTGGTTGCGCGGTCTTTGACCAGCTCCAAGCCAAAATATACACCAATGGCAGAGTATGTACCGATGATTGGATGTTTATCCATCAGTGCCTGTGCTTTTTCCTTGAGGTATTTGCCGGTTTCGGTGCACTGTTCCAGCATATGGTCTTCTTCCATGATATCCAGCACGGTATTACCAACACGGCAACCCATGGAATAACCCGCATAAGTCGAGCAGATGAAGCTGACGCCTGCATCCTCAAAAATTTCTGCACGTCCAACAATGCCGGACATTGGAATGCCTGCGCCCAGTGCCTTGCCGAATACCAGGATATCCGGAACAACACCTTCATGTTCACAAGCCCACATTTTGCCGGTGCGCCCCATGCCGGTCTGTACTTCGTCAAAAATCAGCAGGAAGCCGAATTTATCCGCAAGTTCACGCAGCCCTTTCAGGAAACCCTTTGGCGGGGTGATATAGCCTGCCGAGCTTTGGCATGGTTCAACAATCATTGCTGCAACGTTATTCAGATCCGCATCTGGCAAGCCCATGCAGGTAACACCGGTGGACATCATATTGTCAATGACTTTAACGCATTCCATGTTGCATTTGCCTTCTTCACGACCATAGGGGCAGCGGTAGCAGTACGCATAGGGGAAATGCTCAATGCAGTTATCCTGCGCCGGAACAGGGTTATAATAGCTGGTCATACGTCCGGAACCGGTCAGCCCCATGGTGGATGTATTCTGCCCATGGTAGCCGCCATAGAACGAAATGATATGGGTTTTCTTGGTGTGGTAACGGGCAATGCGGATGGCATTTTCTACCGCGTCAGAACCGGACAGCGCCAAACGGACACGTTTTGGATAATCGCCTGGGGTAATTTCCATCATGCGCTTGACCAGTTTCAGGCGTTCGGGTGTTGGGAAGTCAAACCAGAAATCCAGCTCGTTCATATACTGGTCATACATTGCGTCGGCAATGCGCTTGTCAGAATGGCCGACATTCATCGAGGACATCCCACAGATGCAATCGATATATTCTTTGCCGTCTACGTCCCAAATGCGGTTGCCTTTGCCGCGTTTAATGATCTGCGGATAATCCCATTTGGTAAAAAGCACATCGCCTGGATGCTCATATTTCAGGAAATCAATCAGACCTTCTTTGTTGCCTGGGGTGACGCAATCCGCGTTTTCAATCCGTTCCAGCAGTACTTCATAAGGTTTCTTTGCCATAATTCATAACCTCCATTTAATGTATTTTGAATTTGAATGCAGTCTTTGCCGTTTGATGGGGTTTCCTTTCAAGGCGTGTTCCCCTGTGATATTTATATACTAATATATTAATCGGCTAGTGTCAAGAGATAAAACAAAAAAATATAAAAAATTTTTTTGAGAACCCCCTTGACAAACCTTTATTGATATATTAATATATTAACAGAAAGCAAACCCCGCAAGGAAAAAAAGGAGTGGCTTTTATTTCAACTTATTTTTAAGGAGTGCATCAAAATGATCATCGGACTGGTGAAAGAAATCAAGAACCATGAATACCGCGTTGGGCTGACACCAAACGACGTAAAGGCGTATACAGACGCAGGGCATCAAGTGCTGGTAGAAACCGGCGCAGGCGAAGGCTCTGGCTTCAGCAATATGGAATATACCGCCGCAGGCGCGGACGTTTTAAACAGCGCCGCAGAAGTTTGGGACAAGGCTGAAATGATTGTAAAAGTCAAAGAACCCATCGAACCCGAATACAAATATCTCAAAAAAGACCAAATCCTTTATACATACCTCCACCTTGCGGCAGATCGCCCGCTGACCGAAGCTCTGCTGAAAGCAGGCACCAAAGCGGTTGCTTATGAAACCATCACCGGCAAAAACGGCGGCTTGCCCTGTCTGACCCCAATGAGCGAAATCGCTGGGCGCATGGCAGTGCAGGAAGGCGCAAAATATCTGGAAAAACCATTCGGCGGCCGTGGGATGCTGCTGTCCGGCGTACCAGGTGTGGAAAAAGCAAATGTCGTCATTATCGGCGGCGGCGGCGTTGGTACAAACGCCTGCAAAATTGCCGTCGGCATGGGCGCAAATGTTACCATTCTGGATGTCAGCGCACAGCGCCTGGCATATCTGGACGATATTTTCGGCAGCCGTATCCAAACCCTTTACAGCACCCGCGCCAATATCTTAGCTTCTATCGAAAAAGCAGACCTTGTCATTGGCGCTGTGCTGCTGCCAGGACGCAAAACACCAAAGCTCGTGCTGAAAGAAGATCTTTCCCGGATGAAAAAAGGTGCTGTTGTTGTGGACGTTGCAGTGGATCAGGGCGGCTGCATTGAAACAACTCATGCGACAACCCATCAAGATCCGGTATTTGAAGTGGATGGCATTGTCCATTACTGTGTTGCCAATATGCCGGGCGCGGTATCCCGCACCTCGACCATGGCGCTGACCAATACCACACTTGCCCATGGGCTGGCACTGGCAAACAAAGGGTTTGAAGCTGCGGTCAAGGCGGATGCCTGCCTTGCGCAAGGCGTCAATTGCTATGACGGCAAATGCACTTACCCCGGCGTTGCAGAAGCACTGGATCTGCCATTTGTTGATATCCATGATTTGATTTAATCGTTACCACTTCATTCCTATTCCTAGGTTCCTCCAATCTCTCTCTTTTCTTCATATTTCTATATGGTAAAAGCCCATGGCATGGATGCTATGGGCTTTTGCTGTATCAGATCTATGTTTTGAGGGAGAGGGTTGCCCCCTCCCCGCGCTTGGTATTTGGGTCAGTGCAGAAACTGCCCGCCGTTGACATCCAATGTGATGCCGGTTAAATAAGCGGCTTTGTCTGAAGCCAGGAAACAAACCGCATCAGCGATTTCCTCTGGCGACGCGGCGCGCCCTAACGGTATCCCATCACATGGGATGCCTTCTGCACGGGACATTGGCGTATCCGCTGTACCCGGTGAAACCGCATTGACGGTAATGCCATAAGCCGCGCCGCGCAAAGCAAAAGATTTGGTCATGGCAAGCAGCCCGCCTTTGGAAGCGGCATAGTGAATGCCGGAGTAAAGTGCGCCACGCTGCCCCGCAATGGACGCTACATTGATTATGTGCCCAAACCGCTGCGGCATCATCAGATGGAACGCATGGCGGCACAGGAAAAATGGCGCTTTCAGATTAATGGTCAGCATTTCATCCCACTCTGCCCGGCTGATTTCATCCATCGTATGGGTGTTGGAAATGCCAGCGTTATTCACCAGGATATCCAGCCGCCCAAATGCCTGCGCCACTTGCTGCATCATTTCATCAATCTGATCCATATCGGCAATATCGCAAACCACCGCTTGCCCGCATCCGCCCGCTTGCTGGATCTGTTTGATGGTTTGCCCAATGCTGTTTTCTGTCCGCCCGACTGCAAGCACATATTTGCCTTCCGCTGCAAGCGCTAAGGCAATGGCACGCCCAATCCCACTTCCTGCCCCGGTGACAAGGGCAACTGGCTGATTGAATTTCATCAAATTATCCCTCCGTTTCTTTACCATTCAACGCCTTGGCGGCTGGGCTGCCCTTTGTCAAATGGATGCTTGATTTTCCGAATTTCTGAAACATAATCCGCCGCGTCCAGCAGGCGCTTGCTTGGGTTTTGCCCGGTTAGGATGACTTCTAACTGTGGCGGGCGCTTTTCCAAAAACGCAAGCAGTTTTTCTTCGTCCAGCAGCCCCGCATCTACTGCATAAATGGCTTCATCCAGGAAAAGCAGGTCATATGACTGCACAGTTTGTAAAAGCCCTTCTAAAAATGTATGGGCATCTGTCTGGAATGCTTGCTTTTCGGCTTCTGTCATCTGAAAACTGAACTTTGCGTCTTCTTTGCCGCTGAGCCGCTTCACCGTCGGCAAAAGCGCTAAGGATTTTGCTTCCCCGGTGGTATTGCCTTTGAGGAACTGATAAATCAGCACCCGTTTGCCATGCCCTGCCGCACGCAGGCAAAGTCCCATGCCAGCCGTGGTTTTGCCTTTGCCGTTGCCGCAGTAAATATGGATGCAGCCTTGTTTTCCTGCTTTCATGAAAAAAACCTCCTAAATGTAAAATTGACTTCCTGACCAAAGAATGATATATTAGTATAAGTAAATCGCATGATAATTTATGAAATATATGAATGAAAAGGAGTTTCCGCTATGGAAAAAACATCAACCAAACGCCGAAGCCGTATTGAAGTCTATGACTCACTGAAAGATGCGATCCAATACTTAGAGCTGATGCCTGGGTCTATCATCCATGAAAATGATTTGGTGCAAAAACTGGGCGTCAGCCGCACACCAATCCGGGAAGCGCTGATCCGCCTTTCCAACGAATATCTGATTGATATCTATCCCCAGCGCGGTACCTATGTGTCTACAATTGATTTCCATATGGCACATGAAATCGCTTATATGCGCCATGTGTTGGATACCGAAGTCTGCATGATTTTATGCCGCAACCGCACCCCATTGCAGGAAGCGGTAGAAGAAAAATTGTATTTTATGTCCCAAGCCGTGAAACGGCGGGATGTGGTTTCCTATATCCGCAATGATAACGCGTTCCATAACGATATCTTTACCGTGGCAGGACACCAAATGATTTGGGAGATTATTTCCAATTCCCGGGCGCACTATAACCGTATGCTGGTACTGGACTTGCAGCGCCCCGGTGTGCTGGAAAAATCATTCCAAGAGCATCAAAATATCGTCAAGACGATTGAGCAAGGGGATGAGGAAGGGTTAATCCAAATCCTGAACCGGCACCACGACCATCAGGATATGGAGGAAAGGGAACGTGAAATCAGGGGAATGTTCCCGGCTTATTTTGAAAACGAAAACTAATTCCTGCGCCGCACCCAAGATGCGGCGCATTTTTTCTGCATAGCACTTGACATTCCCCGATAAATATATTAATATATTAATAAGAAAAAAGCAAGCATTTTTTTTAATTTTCTGGTCTTTCTGAAATGGAGGTTTTTGCAAATGTATTTAGACAAAGAATGCGTGCGCGGCTATAACGAATATATCAGCTGCGACAAAAACAATGGGGAAAACAGCATGATGGATGTTGCATTACTCATCATGGAGGACGGGGATACTTACAGTTTCCATGAAACCAAAAAGGAAATGGCATGGATCCTGTTTGAAGGCAAGGCGACCGTGGAATTTGACGGCAAATCCATCGATATGGATCGCCCTAACCCCTTTGATTACAGCACCTATTGCCTGCACCTGTGCGCAGGCGGCGCCTGCACCATCACCGCGCATGGACACTGTGAATTTTATGTGCAGAAAACATATAATGACAAGCAGTTTGAAAACCATCTCTACACACCGGAAGAAACCGACACCTGGCGGCGCGGTGCTGATGGCGAATGCGCAGGCTGCATCAAACGCGATGTGCGCACCAGCTTTGATTATGAAATCAATCCGCTGTCCAATATGGTGCTGGGTGAAGTCATCAATCTGCCGGGCAAATGGTCTTCCTATCCGCCGCATTGGCACCCACAGCCTGAAGTATATTTTTATCACTTTGAGAAAAAAGAAGGCTTTGGCGCAGGCTGGGTAGACGGCAAAATTGAAGAACTGCACCACAATGGGCTGTCTATCATCACCAAAGGCACCCATCCGGTCGTTATGGCGCCTGGTTATGCCTGCTGCTATGCTTGGGGCATCCGCCACCTGCCTGACAATCCATGGGAGAAAACCCGCATTGACGACCCTACCTATGAATGGCTGTACGACCCGAATGCAGAATTCTGGAAAGGCGAATAACGCTTGCCGTATGTGATGTCCTGCCGGAATGATAAAGAGTTTTAGAATCAGCAAGCACTAAATCTGCAAATGACACTATAACAGCTTCCTGTTATATACATAACCAAAAGCTAAGAATAAAAATGCCCTTTCCTACGCTTTATAGCAGGAATGGGCGTTTTTATTATGAAAGTAGGCTTTATCAAATATTGAACCTATTTCGTGGATGGTTTGCAGTATTGAAGGTGCATCATGTGCTTACTGGGGCGCATGCTACTAAGGAAGATACGCGATCAATTCTTCTGCTGTATCCTTCATCCCCCTCCGAAACCAGACTTCAATCCAGCCATATAAAAAGAATGCGGCATAAGCGGAGGAATAAGCATCAGGTATTCCTTGATTCGGATTAAAATTGCATAAATCTAAAATAATATCTTTGAGAAGATAAATTAATCCTCTTTGGTTTAATAATCCATAAAAATCTTGGTTTGCAGCAAAGTGAGAAAAGACCATTCGGATCAGTTCTTTTATCGGAAGATCAGCCGCATTTTCACATTTATATATCCAATCTTGAAATAAATACGCAATATATGCCTTGATAATATCTTCTTTCTTCTCATAATTGCGGTAGAAAGATGTCCGTCCAACACCCGCCATACTGCACAATTCACTGATGGAAATTTCATCAATTGATTTTCTTCTTAATAGCGTCAACATAGCGCTGGTGAGATGTTCCACAACATAAGTATTACGACTTTCATTGCTGAATTGTGAAACATTTTTCGGTTTTTGTTCCATTTTCCCTGCCTCCATTGACATTTGTGTGTTTTACTGTTACACTCATTCTGCTGTTACAATTGTATCGCATGATAGCATATGAAAACCAATCTGTCAAGGGAGGATGCAAAAATGACTTTGACACAAAAAAGGCTACTGATTCTGTTTATCATCGCTGTGACCGCTTTTGCTTTGGGACGGTTGGCAGTCCGTGCTGGTATAAACCTACTGCTGGGCGGCACATTGTTTGGAGGGAATTTCCTATGAGGAAAGCGGCAAAAGAAAAAAAAGTGAAGGTTGTGCCTGTTTGGCTGGGTATCTTAGTATTCTTGCTGGCGTTTGGAACTGGTGTAGTATCGAAATTTGCGATCTCGCCCAGGTGGGCAAAGGCATATTCTGTTCAGTAGAGTGATGCATTGGGGACGCAAAAGATTGACCTGCCTTATGGTGAAGATGAGGCTAACAAATTTGATTTGTATTTGCCTGCTGACAGCAGCAAAGGGAACTATGGTCTTGTCGTTTATCTCCATGCTGGCGGTTTTACAAGCGGTGATAAAATTGGTGACAAGGAAATGCTTTCCTGGCTATGTTCCAAGGGCTATGTGACAGCAGGTATTAACTATACACTCCGTACAGAAACAAACAATGCCAGTGTTTTTACCCAATCCAACGAAATTAAAGCGGCGATTCCAAAAGTGGTTGCTGCTGCAAAGGAAGCTGGGTATCCTATCAACAAAATGGCGATAGCTGGCGGTTCGGCAGGGCATACACTTGCGATGCTCTATGCTTATCGGGATGCAGATGAAGCGCCTGTTCCTGTTGCATTGACTTTTGGCGGAGTTGGTCCATCCTGCTTTTATAAAGAAGACTGGACTAATTATGGTTTTGACCGTGATACAGAAGAAAGCAATCTGGCTGCAGCGGCAATATTTAGTGCCATGCTTGGAGAAATGGTCCCAATAGAAGCAATAAAAGATAATTCATATATCGAACAGATGTCGCCAATTTCTGCCGTTTCCTGGGTTTCGCCAAAAGCGCCGCCAACAGTTATTGCTTATGGCACCTATGACCGTATACAGCCCTTTCAGGCATCCCTGCGGCTAAAAGCAGCGCTGGAGGAAAACCGTATTGATTTTAAGTATATTGAATTTCCACACTCCGGTCATGGGCTTCAAAATGACAATTCTAGTTTGAGGCAATGGATGGCGGCAATTGAAACATATTTAAATAAATATATGCCGGTAACATGATGTGCAAATGGCAGACCAAGACTGAAAATTTTTTGTTATATTTACGGAAGGCATGGCAAAAGCCCTGTCCAATGCGTTGCAGTTTGGAACAGGGCTTTTTTCGTGTGATAAACTGGTTGTGTTTTTGAGATATCAGGCATCCCGCCCTATTTGAAGGGCGGTTTGAAGCGCCGGATGATTTTTGATTTCCCCTGCTTCATTGACGCCGCCTGCGAAAACTGTTCCGGCAAGCCGTGCCCTTTCAAAACAGTCAATCCAACCGGTTAAACCGCTGACCGCCCGCTGGTCAACGCCTTCCTCATCTTCTGCGGCAGCAGACAACAGATAAATATCCTGGAACCGATAATCCGAATCATACAGAGAATTTGCACGGTCAAGCAAGGTTTTCATCTGTCCAGACATCTCATAATAATAAATTGGGGTTGCGAAAACAATCACATCCGCGTCGTGCATTTGCTGCGCAATTGCAACCGCATCATCAGCGATGACACATTTGCCTGTTTTCAGGCAACCAAAACAACCCCGACAAAATGCAATTGATTTTCCGCGCAAGCTGATTTTTGTGACCTTGTGCCCAGCTTGTTCCGCGCCGCATTGGAACGCATCTGCCAACGCTTCTGAATTGCTGTCTGCGCGCAGGCTTGTTGAAATGATTAGAATATTTTTACACATGACATACCCCTTTGTTTTCCAGTGTTTTCTTTCTGCTTTTGGTTCAAAATTTATGATGAATTTAGACGATCTCTGAGGATTTTTATCCTACTTCTGTATGTAATTCCAGCATCACCAACTCTGGCGTATTCAAAATGCGTATTGGTGCCTCCTGCCCGCCTAAGCCGCGGCTGACGACCATGGTTGTTTGCCCTTCTGTATATGCCCCGCCGGTATATTTGGGGAACAGCCCTTGCCCTGGCGCAAATAATCCACCAAGCCCCGGCAAACGCACTTGCCCGCCATGGGCATGGCCTGCGCAAATCAAATTAATGGGGTATTTCGCATAATGAAGCAAAAACTCCGGACGGTGTGCCAATAAAATGGTGAACTCATCCGGCAGAATGCCAGTCATGACCCGGTGCAGCATCCCATCAAGCGCCTGGGTGATTTTCGTGCCGCGCAACTGTCTGTCTGCGCCTTCTGTTGGGTCTTCTATGCCAAGCAGATTGATAAACATTCCGCCGCGTTCAATCCGTGTGCCACAGGAATGCAGCAGATGAACGCCTGCCCGTTCCAGAGCAGGCGAAAAACAATCCCGATCAGTTTGGCGAATACGGCTTAATTCATGGTTGCCATAAACCGCGTAAACCGGCGCAATTTCCGTGAAGCCTGCTGCTTGTGTTATGCAGTATTCGATATGCCCGCGTTTGGCGTCCAGCCAATCCCCTGCTACAACGATTAAATCCGGCACAGCCTCCCGCACCCGGTCAAGGATTTGTTTTTGTGCTTCCCCAAAATTGCGGCTGTGGATATCTGCTAATACAGCAATCCGGAACCCTTCAAATGCTGTCGGCAGGTGAATTGATCTGATTTTATATTCCGTTGTGATAATATGGGTATTCTGCCATACAGTGAGTGCTGTAAAAACACCGGCAATGTAAGCAGTCCCGCGCAGCAGCGGGCTTTTTTGTTGTTTCATGATGGAATCTCCCCAATAGAAAAATAATTGTCATCATGATTATTTTAACGCAAAATCACCACTGCGTCAAATAAAACCACATTTCGTATCCTGTTTGCAGCAGGTATGGCACCAACATAGCAGCCACTGCCGGGATCGCATCCCAACGGTTTATCCTGCCTTGCTGGAAATGGACAAAATGTAAGACAGCCTTTGCGCACAGCCAGCCGAACCATACGCCGCAAGCGTTCAGCAAAACATCATCTGCAACAGTTGCACGGTAGTTAAATAACTGGTTGATTTCAATCCAAATGCTTACGCATATGCCAAAACCCATGGTATGGGAAAGTTTCCGGAAAACATCCCAAGCCAGCGGCAAAATAAACCCAATCGGCATAAATAACGCAATATTGCCGCCAATATTGCGCAGAATATTATAAATATCGCCTGTGCGTAAGATATCCCAGATATCCATAAACGGAATCAAATGAACATCGGCAGTTGCAGCAAAGTCCTTAATAATGATATAATTGGCTGGCGATGCGCCTGTGATATCAAATATGACATAACCGGCCGCCATCAGAAATAAAAACCCAATCATCCCACGCAATTTCATGCATACAGCCTCCTGTGTATTAAGTGTACTATCAGTAATGATACAGTTAGTATACAATGACGCTGCCTGTTTGTCAAGCGCCAAAGTACAGTGCCCCAGGGGTTACACATGAAACAGAAATGCAGAACCTTTCATCGACATAAAACAGCGGCAGCCTTCGCTGACAAGGGTTATCTTTTCAGGATGGGTTTTGCACATATCCAGAGCAGCATGACGTATACTTGTCATATTTTCCACAAAATGATCTCTGCAAATGCGGCTATGGTTTTCATGAAACGTCATTTTCAATTACCAGTGAAGGGGGTTTTCACTCCCCCAATTTAGAAGATCTCACCCAAGCCATTCCGCAAACTATCATGTAGGCATTATATCGAACATTTTTCCACAACAAAACACCCCACCTGCCAGATTGTATACCATACTTATCTAACAGATGGGGTGCCGTTCATGAGCACGAAACGATGCTCATTCATTGATGAAAAGCCGAAACTGGCTTTTCAATATTTATTTGTCGTCTTCCTTTTTGCGTGGCCTTAACAGCCCAATCCCAAAGATTGATGCGAAGCACAGACCAAACCAGAACCATGGATGATTTGGATCATCGGTTTTTGGTGTGGTATCCAAACGCGCAAATGGTGTCGGGGTTGGCGTTATGGGTGCAAGTGGTGTTGGTTCTTCCGGAATATAAACATATTCTTCATTTTCCGGGTCCCAAGTCTTAATATAAGTCTGTGGGACATCTTCATCAATAATGGTGATTTCATCTGGGCTGTCTGGTTCATTCGGATCAGGTTCTTCACCAGGATAATATACCTGTGGGGTAGGTGGTTCATCAATTTCCGTATCCGGAGTTGGACGGCGTCCGCCGCCGCCTCCACCGCCGCCGCTGCGGTAGTTATCAAAGGCTGCTGTACTAGTTTGACCTGCTTGAATTGTGCCCGAACCACCGCTTACTGTTGGGCTGTAATCGCCAGCTTCTTCTGTGACTTCATAAGTTGTGCCTGCTGGCAAACCGGAAATCGTGATGGACTGCCCATGACGGAGCAGGAAGGTCGCTGTGCCATTTTCGACATTGCCTTCATGGGAACCTGTATACGGATAGGTTCCAGCCAGAAGATTGCCGCTTGCATCACGCAGGGTAACAGTGAAGGTGAAATCACGCTGGGTGCTGCTGCGGTTGCCGCTGACAGTTTTGGTGATGGTCAGTGCGCCAAATTGCGGTTCAGGCGGCTGTTCATCCTTATGGTTTGTAAATGTGACAGAAGCCGTTACATCCTTTTGGATGCTGCCAGTCGCTTCATTGCTGACAATCGTACCGGTACCCGCGACAGTTGTCGTATAACCATCTTGATTTGCTTTTTCTTCGGATACTTTGTATTTCGTTCCGATTGGCAAATTACTGATTGTTACAGACTGCCCATGCTTCAATT
Source organism: uncultured Butyricicoccus sp. (assembly GCA_964017555.1). GTDB lineage: Bacteria > Bacillota > Clostridia > Oscillospirales > Butyricicoccaceae > Butyricicoccus_B. Next base: position 47,120 of record CAXHNU010000006.1, read on the forward strand.
GAACGCCTGATGCCAGTAACTGTGCAATATCTAATGGTGCAACACCTTCAGAGCCTGTTACCATAATATCCGAATTTGAGGTTGACAACGGCGTGTCATCTGCATTCAGCAACACCAGCTTGAACTGGAATGGTTTATCCTTGTCGCCTGCGCCAGTAACTTGTTTGCTGATGGTCAAACCACCAATATCAGGATCCTTTTTATTCACGAATTTAATTTCGACATTATCGTTCATTTTGCCATTCGTGCTGGCTGCCAGTGTGACAGATTCCGCGCCTTCCGGCACAGGTGTCGTTTCAGTATCTTGCCCGGCATTTTCTGCTTGGCTGCTGATGCCCCCAGAATTTTCCTCATCTTTGTCAGAGGCTTCATTATCATTTGTGTTTTCGTCAGGTTTTTCGGCATCTTGCACGGTGGCACTTGTAGTGACTGCTGCCTGATAGCCATTTGTCGCAATTTCAGATACCTTATATTGCGTATCAAAAGGCAATCCTTTAATCACTGCTGTTTCTCCATGCTTCAGTTGAATTTCGCCTACACCATCCGCCAATTTCAGTTCAACCGTTTGGTCGCCTTTGGTATAGATAACCTTCTCCAATCCTTTTTCAGATTTATCCTTTAATTCTATCTGGAAAGTAAATGGAGTGGTATCCTCAGCAATTTCAGCACCATTTTGGTTTTGGACACGCTTATTGATTGATAAATCAAAGAGTTTCGTATTCGTAAATACTACGCTTCCACCCTTACCATCAGCTGCCACTTCTCCTGTTGCTGTGCTGCCATCCTTCACCTCATTATTTATCAGGAAGTTGGTGGAGAATTCTGTGACATCTACGTCAAGTTCTTCTATGGTATACTTCGTACCAGCTGGAATTCCTGTGAAAGTAATAGTTTGCCCATGCTTCAAGGATATTAGAGCGGTACTGTCAGGGAAGTTTAACATACCTTTGCCAATCTGTTCAGTGATTTCCCCAGAACCCTGTTCAGATTCTACAACTTTTGTTTCTTTCATTGTATAGGGGAATTCTAGCAACCCCATTGGGTCATCTGAACCCTGGTTGGTGATATTGAGTGGAAAACCATTTTCATCAGCAAGGGTAACTTTGAATGCCCATTCTTTGTCTTTATCAGCTACTGTACCTTCGACCTTTTTGGAAATAGAAAGCTCTAAGTCATAAATATTCGTGAACACAACTTCACTAAGGTATCCATTGGTTATGCCAGCTGCTTTGTTCGATTCTTCAGATTCTATGTTGGCAGAACCAGATATTGTATCCGCAGAAGGTGTATCGCCGCCTATAGCTGTTGTAATGCTGGAGAATACACTGTTTGCATGGTTTTCGCCTTCTGTAACAGTATAATGTATACCAACCGGAAGCTCGCGGAATACAACATATTCATCTTTCTCAAGTGTTACAAATACTTCACCATTTGCATTTGGTTCCAAAGAAGATTCATTTCCATCGCGGAGTAACTTAACTGTGCCTGTATATGGGTTGCCATCATTGGTCTTGAAAGCTACAGTAAAATGGAAGTCGTTGTCCGTTTGCTTGCCATCACCGATAACCTTCTTTTCAAGTGTAAAGTTACTTGTTTCTTCGCCAATGATTAAGGTGCCATTACAGCCGACACCACCGCCAGGAACGCCGCCGACAAGGTCGCCAGTTTTGTTTCCAACAATATGCAGTCCGCATGAAGTGGCAGCGCTTTGCCCCTGTGCAGTTGTAAGACCACTCAAAAGGGTCATTCCACTACCCGCCGGAATAATCCGATTTAAATCTTCCGCAGTAGCAAGCCGTCCTTCCGTTTTCCAGTTATACTTGTAACCATTAAGAGTATAACTTGCAATATTGACAGGAACTGCATGTTTTTGACCAACTGAAGTCGAAATATAAACGCTATCATCATAAATTACAGCACCATTTTTGATGTAAATACGTACATCAGAGGTTGGGCAGGCTGCAATGCCAGTGCCGCCAGTAGCACCATTATTTGTAATCTCAACGGTTTTCAGTGTTAATGTTGCCTCTTTATTGACATAAATGCCGCCACCGCCAAAATATGCGTCTGTCCAATACGCATTATTAATGTTGCATTTATTTTTAATGATATTGCCGCCAGTGATCAGTGCTTCACTGCCAGACCAAACCGCAATACCACCGCCATTACCAGTTGATCTGTTCTCTTGAACTGTACCACCAGACATTGTTAGACGCATGCCCTTATGCTGTGCAATACCACCTAAAGCAATACCACCACCGAAAGCCAATTTGCCTACAGTTTCGTTATCCATAATAAGACCATCTGTCATATTCATGGAACCTGTTTCGTCAATGCAGATACCGCCGCCAGTGCTCTGGATATTTGCGGCGCCTGTGTATGCGGTAGCTCTGTTATGGGAAACTTCACCACCTGACATGGTAACGCTACCTGTGCTGTATACGCCGCCGCCGGATTCAATGGTGCTGTTTTGCTGGATAATACCTCCAGCAATAACCAGGCTGCCCTGGTTATTGATTGCACCACCGCGAGGTGAGCCTGTATTCTTATTGTTTCGCAAGTCTGCACCATCGTTAATCTTTAATATTGCGCCTGGGTTTACAATAATTAGCGGAGCTTTGGCTTTAATGGATTCATTTTTCCCACCGTCAATAATAACATTCTGCAACGTAAGATCTCCATTTACCCGAATGAGGGCGCCTGTAAATTCCTTATATCGTTTCCAAATGCCGTTGATATCATCCCCGGCACGCATATCAAGCGTATCAGTTCCATCAACAGTGACAGTGTTTACCACATAAACAGTATTTAAATTACCATCTTGAAGCTTTGCCCGCACACCTTCCAATGTCTTTACTGCATGGGCAGGATCCAATCCGTTATTTTCATCATTTCCGTTTACACCATCTACATAAATCGCTGTGCCAATTTCGCCATCGAGATTTATTTTGTGTAAAACGATTTTACCATCAATAACTTTTACAGTTGTTAGATATTTGTAATCAACACCTTGATACTCAAGTTTTGCACCAGAACCAACTTTCCAGTCTGATGTTTCAATTTGATCTTCAATGATCTGGTAATCTGATATACCTGTAATGAGGATAACGTCATCTACTGGCGTTGTTGGGTTCGCATAAGAAACTATATTTTGACTATTAATAAAGGAATTCACAAAATTCAGTTCATTTACTTTGAATTTTGAACCCACTTGTATTACAGAGGTTTCTTCTCTGTGGAGTTCAAGCTTCCCAATTTCACTGTCCAAATATATGCTGGAGGCCTCATCCTTCGGAGTTATTTTCATTTCTGCTACAGGTGCATTAATATATGCTTTGTTATAGCGGTTTTCCCCTTGAGCAATCCCGGTCTGCGTCAAGTCAAGTTTGTCAATTTTTGCATTCACATACAATGTGTTTGTATTTGCTACAGTACCACTTGAAGGAAAATTCTGTTTAACGTAAAGGTCTTTCACAGGACCGTTGATATTTAAAGTCTTATCATATGCAGAAGAAAGTGGCATTGCATAATTCATGTCCACAGATAATAGACCCAAAGAACCTGTTTCATGAACTGTAAATGCACCATTATTCAAATGCACATTAGAAAGCCCAGTTACATGGCTGTTAATATTTATGTTACCATAACTTATAACATTGCCAATCGCTACATCGCCATTCAGATTTAATGTAGCATTTGTACTGGTGATAATCTTTCCTTCTATTTTACCATTGCCTGTAAGTGTCAAAGAATAATCGTTATCTTTGACCTGGAATATACCATACGCATCACCATACTTATCTGCTGTGTCAGTTGCAGTAATGGTATAACCATTCATATCAACAGTAATGTTTTGGGCTGTAATCTTTACAGCATCTTTAACGATGGTGCTATTTGGCGTACTAAGCACATACATGCCGCCACTTTCCACATCTTGAAGCAGCTTTACAGTTTCATTGTCTTTTACTGCCTCCATGGCTTCTTTGAAGGTCATATAAGCAGTGCCATTGATTTCAGCCACAGGGTCAGGTACTGCCGCGCCTTCTTCTACAAACCAATCACTCTTTTCAGTCATACTACTGAGTAGCAAACCATCTGGATATTCTTTCGTGCCATTTTTCCATACATAGTTTTTCAAATTTACGCCGTCATCAGACATTGTACTGGCTGAAGGGATTTTAATGATTTGACCGCTGTTCACACGAATATCATTTGCCGCGCCTGCTTTTGTATTGTTATACAGAGCGCCGCCGCTCATGGTGAAATCTGCTCTTTTAGCATAAACACCACCCCCGGCAGTATCACCTGAATTGGTACACTTGTTGTTTTTAATCACAGTGTTGTTGGAAATTATTACCGGTCGTGTGCTTGCGTGTTTTGGATTGTTAATATAAAGAGCACCTGCGTTTTTCGCTACGTTATTAGCAATTTGGCAATCATTTAATATAACTGTAACAGGTTCATTTTTACTGGTGGTGTTTTTTTCAAACCCGTTACAAATAGCACCCGCATTACCCCAACCTATGTTATTTTCAAATACACAATTGGTCAGTGATACAGTTCCCTTTGCTGCTGTGTCGTTAATATAGAGGGGAGCTTTTGAAGAAGTAGCTTTGCTTGTGTTATCCTGAAATTTGCAACCAATAAATTGCAAATCACCAGTTCCAACAGCACCCCACGCACCAATCCTGCACTTAAATTCTACGATATTACTTGTATTTGTATTATCATAGAATCTACAGTTTTCAACGGTTAAACTGCTACTCTGTAAATATGCAGCAAGACAACTTGCACCAGTATAACCTGTGAAATTTATGTTGCGCAAATATGCCTGATAATTCCCGTTATTTTTGATGTTAATGCCTTGCGTACCTGAATTAGATGCACCACTTACTGTGCCGTTTTGAATCGTTACATTGGCATTTTGGGCAACAATTGCAAAGTTATAATTCGGACCAATCAACGTTTTGCCATTCAAATTTAATGTGATATCCCTTTGAATATCGACATAACTTTTCACAGATATATCCTGCGAGAATACAATAGTAGTTCCTGCTTCTGCCTCTTTAATAGCGGCTTTCAATTCCTCTTCATTCGATACCTGTACGCCGTCAACGGCTGGCATTACTTCGATACTGCCGATTGTGCGTTCCTTTTCACCCAGTACAGTTTCATTCGCATCATAAACTTCATAAACAATGCGATATGTCAAACCTTGGATTGTAGTTAAAACATTATCAGTAAGAAGTGGTTCGCTTGAATCAGAAACTTCTACCGTTTTGACCCGAACATTTAGTGATTCTCCGTTAGGATATGCCGCAGAAACACCTTCCAGCAGGTTGATATCACCTGTCAACGCTGTATCGGCATCTTGGTCGGGCTTATTGAAAACAATCATGGATGGTTCCGGGATACCTTCTGCCTGTACGGCGTATGCAGTGGTTTCAGCTTCCGCTTCATCCAACGCAGTAGATTCAACATCATTTTCCAACACAACCGCATCGCTAAGCGGGGTTGGTTCGCTGCCAATTTCCTCGCCGCTGCAAATTTCGCAGACATATCCGCAAGGCTGCCCTTCAACGGCTTCAACATAACCGCAGTCTGCATCATGCACATGATTGCAGGGCTGTCCCTCAACCGGTGCCTGATAACCACAGCCTTCGGCATGAACAACCATACCTGCTGCTTCATCCCAAGGGCAATAGCAAGGCACTTCGTCCTTGGCTTCCACATAACCACAATTTTCATCATGGATATGCTGGCAGTCTGCGCCTTCGACAGCTTCGACATAACCGCAATCTGCATCATGCTCTGTATGGTGTTCACATGGACCTGACACATATGCGGTTTCTTCGGTTGCCATGGCAATTGAGCCAATGGTTGGCACCATCATACACCCGCACAGCATTGCTGCCAAATACCGCCGCAAAGCAATACGCCTGCGTAGTTTTGGCTTTTCATGCCCCGGTGACGGGATGCTGATGTGCTGTAATAATTTTTTCAGCATTTCATAAACCTCCCTATGAAATAAAGACTATATATCCCAGCCTATGGTGAGCTGCTCCTGCTGAAGCATCCGTTCATAGGTCTGGTCGGTTAACGCGATAATATTATCGCGGATGCCTTGGTAAGTGCTTTGGTATAATTTCCATAAGCACCGTGGGTTTGCTTTTTCCGGCTCAACAACTGCCGTTTTACAAACCGCTTTAATTGAATTCCATACGCCAGAACGCAGCATCGGTGACCCTTCGCGGGTGATAAACACCGGTCCGGTAAAGATGCCCTGCCGGTTTGCATATGCCAGCAGTTCTGTGCGCAATGGTTCTGGGATGCGTATCAGCCGCTGACAGCCATAATGCTCCAGCTTTGCAACCCCTCGTTGTAATGCTTCTATGGTAAGCTGTGGGAGTTCTTGTAATCGGACGCCTGCTCCGCCTAATGTTTTGATCAGCAAATAAGTCCGTTCTTTATTCATCTGCTTTGCCGCCTGCAATAAACGTAAATATTCGGTACGGGTAATTTCTGGCTGAACATCATCCGGCTGCATTTGCTGGCCAATATATTGCCATTCGCGTTTTCCTAAATACTGCAGAAAACTATTCAGGATTGACATTCTGGCATTTATCGTGCGCTGAGAATATTCGCTTTCCTGCAAAAAATCACGCCATTGCATGGTTGTTTCACGATCCATCGCTTTGTCTTCTGGAAGAAATTCATAAAATGCCGACAATGCTGCACCATATGAATCAATGGTTGCTTTGCTTCTGCCCTTTGCAATCATCGCTTCCAAATAGTCTTGGATGATTTCTGGGGTAATTTGAATTTCTGTTGTCCGTGTCACAAATCGGTCTACTCCTTTCATTATTTGCCACTCTGTTTCCGAAATTTAAATTTTGACATTTATTTTTCTGGCAATATTTTATTGCCTGCATCTGCCCATATGATTCTAGCACAGTTGGGGGCATGAAGCAATCCATTTCAGGTTACCGGCGCAGAAATGAAAAACCATGAAAAAACATTTTTTCAACGGTCTATTTTCTGTAGCGCTTTTTGCACGAAAACAAGTAAAAATATGCAAAATCGTCTTTATAAAATAACAATTTGTCACAAAACATTCAAATACGTTTCCCAAAATGTAAATTATGTTGATAACAGTATATCATAAAGTGGGTACACGCGGGTAACATTTTTCATAAACGGCTTCCATTTTTCATTCGGTATTTTTCACAAATTTTATCCAAGAATTTTAGTTGTTATGCCTTACGCAAATCAAACCGCTCCAAAGTATCGCTATAATGGTTTATATGGTCTTTTGTACTATTATGCCCAATGACATCCGCACATTTCATAGCTGGTTAATCGTGGTTATCCATTTGGCATTTCGGGGATATACTTGACGCTATTTATAAATATGACCACCGTGATGATCACTTCATTAATTTTGATTTACCACACCAGGCATAATGCAATAAAAAATGCGCGCCAGACCCAAAGGCCAGCGCGCATTTTTCGCAGCAAAATATGCTGTATCACTTCATTTTGGAGCGGATGATGGGAATCGAACCCACATAGCCAGCTTGGGAAGCTGGAGTTTTGCCACTAAACTACACCCGCATAGCAATAATTATTATAAATGGTCAGCAGCAATTTGTCAAGGATTGCTTTGAAAAAATTATATTTCTGCCCGCCCGGCAAAATACAGGATTTGTGCTTAAGTTTTGCCTACCTTTATGGTATAATAAATAAAATGAAGGAAAAGAGGGATTTCTATTGAAAAAGAAATGGTCAAGCTTTTTGCTTACAATCATTATGGTACTATCCATTCTGCCAATGCCTAAAGCAGGTGCTGATGTTTCTGGGGATGATATTGTCAGCACTGCGATGCAGTATATCGGCAAAGTGCCCTATGTATGGGGCGGTAAGACAATTGACGGAAATAATCCTGGCGCAGACTGCGGCGGTTTTGTTTGTGCGATTTATGATAAATGCGGCATCAGCATTTGGAAACACCGCGGTCATTTGCAAAACGCCGGCACAAATCTTGGCACTGATTTGGATGTTGCCTTAACCGGGGATATCATTTGGTTCCCCGGGCATGTTGCCATTTATGCTGGCAAGGACAGCAATGGCAACCATATGATTGTCCAAGAAACCAGCGATCCATATAACAATGTTTGTTATACCAAAGCAAGCATTGTGCGCGGCGGCGTAAACGGCGTTATCCGCGTGCCTGGAGTAAGCGGCAGTCAAGTCACCCGCCCAGCCGTTACCTTTTCCCTGCCGGTTGATGCTGAATATAAAGCAAAACAAATGGTTTCTGATACCAACGCGGTGCTTGTCAACCAAATCACCAAAGCGTCAGACTGTTATGTGACACGGATGGGAATGTATTTGGCGGATGAAAC
>CAXHNU010000007.1:0-52206 GCA_964017555.1 uncultured Butyricicoccus sp.
GTCGGTGCGTTTGGTGGTGGAAGGCATCCCCAAATCGCCGGACAGCAAGATATAATTGACAGAATCCTGGTTTTTATCCTTGAAATATTGCGCAAGATATTCACTTTGCAAACGCCCTGCTTCACTTTCATCAGAACCAACATAAACATGATTTGCATCCATCAGCGCTGGGTCAGTTGGCATACGGTTGACAAAAACCACTTTCATATCGCCAGCCGCTTTGATGACTTCTTCTGCCAGTTCAAAGTTGACCAGATTGACAATGACAACATCTGCGCCGCTGTTGCGCACGGTTTCAACATATTGAATTTGTTTGTTGACATCGTTTTCGCAATCTTGTACGATAATTTCATAACCATTTTCTTTGCCGGTATCAATGGCGGCGGTTGCCAGGGTAGAAAGCCATTCGTCACGGGTGGACAGGCAAAGCGTAATGTTTTTATCACCTGTACCACCTGCACCCGCACTGCTGTCCCCGCTTTGCGCGGAACCGCTGCTGTTTGTCCCGCCGCAGCCTGCCAGCATCCCTGCCATCAACGCTGCCGCAATGCCTGCTGCCCATATCCGTTTGTCTTTACTCATTGTCTTTTCCTCACTTTCAAATAAATTATGATAAATGGTTTGCTGCGTAAGATTATTGTGCGTTTTCTCCGCGCCACTGGCACATGGTTTCGTGCAGGCGCTGCACATAGTAGCGGTAATTTTCAAGGGGCGTATGGGGCGCGGCTTGGTGGTCGGTGCAAATAATGCAGCCGCCTTGCCGGATCACCGGCTCCAAACGTTTGATTTCGGCTTCAATGGCGTCTTTGCCATCAATAATCGCCAGCTTATTAAACCCACCAAAAAACTTTAACTGCGGGAATTGCTGACGGACTTTGACAATATCCACACCAGCATTGACGTCAACGGGAAGGATCCCGTCAATGCCAGCTTTCAGCAGGTTGGGCACCATTACAGTAAAATCACCATCAGTGTCCAGGAATACATTTGGTACGCCGCGTTCTTTTAGGAATGGGATGATTTCCTGATAGCAGGGCACAACAAACTCATCAAATGTTGCGGGGGAAATCATGGGACCGTTTTTGCCGGAAAAATCCTCCTCAAAAAATACAAGGGAAGGGGTCAGGATTTTTAAAATGCCATCAAGTTGTTCTTTGTACACATCAAGCTGGAACCGCGCAATATCTTTGAGCACTTCCGGATAATCATAATAAGCATATAAATGATCTTCAATGCCGAATAAATCACGCGGGCACCAGAAAAACCCTTGCAGCCGCAGCCGGACAACATAATCCCCATTTTTGCAGCCCTCGGCATATTTATCGAAAGCTTTGTGCATATTTTCTGGCGTCAGGTGCAGGCGGATTTGTTCTTTGACATGGGCTTTCAGCATTTCCCAGTCGTCTTCATCGGTGACCACCGGGCGGATATCTTCCACTAGCCCATCGCCTTTTGGATATTTCCGCACCCAGCCGTCCCGGTCGCGGCGGATGGTATAAGTATCTGTTTCTTCGCGGATTTCCTCTTCAAAAGAGATGAATGGGATGCGGAAACAGATGCGTTTTACTGGGTCAAACGCAAAATTTTGTTCATGGGTAAAAACCGGTTCGGTCATCATGGTGTTATAATAATTTTCCCATGGCTCATAAGGAGCATTATACGCATAGAGGTTGTCAGTTGGCAGGGTGGCAAAATGCACTTTATCCAAAAAGCCAGTTTGCAGTCCCTGCGCATCCCATGCCGCAATGGTTTTATCCCATGGATACATGCTTTCTTCCACAACGCCGCGGTCAAGCCCTTCGTTGGAGAAAGAGAGTGTTTTTACTTCACGTTCAAATGCGTTCATCGCTTAAAAACCTCCTAAATCAGTTTGTTATCAAACTTTTTATCGTCTTTGCTGATTTAGATTATACCCTTGCCACGGTGGATTTGCTATACTGGATGCTTGCAAAAAACATATGGATCGTGCTGTTCTGTAAGAAAGGATGATATGGTATGATTTGTCATGAACCTGGCGTGCTGCCTGGCTCGGAATATTTTATTGGGCATCAGGATGCGCGGTTTGACGCCGCTTTGCATCCAACTGTTATGCTTTGTGGGCATTATCATTGTGTTGCGGGCTATGGCATTGACCGCGCATGGTATGAATATGGGCTGATTACATATATCCGGGATGGCGTGATGTTTTTGGATTATGAGGGTCAGCATTACAAAGCAGAAGCGGGCAGTATCTTGGTGCTGGACTGCCGGAAATACCATCATTTTTGGGCAGGGGAACATATGGAATTTATTTGGGCGCATTTTATTGGGGATAAACCAATTGAAATGGCTGCGGAAATCATACGGCTTTATGGCCCTGTGCTGCGGCACAGCGGCGGACAACAGATCAATCATAAGTTAGAGGAGTTGGTTGCAGCATTCCGATATGGGCAGCCAATGACGATGGCTTGGCAAGCCATGCGTTTAACAGAACTGATCTATTTGGCATATCCGGATGAATATATGGCAGAGCCAGTCAGTCATAACAATCAGGCGGTAGCATTTGCGATAGAATATATGAAACTGCATATTGGGCAAACGGTTTCGGTGGATGATTTGGCAGATTTTGTGCATATGAGCCGGTTTCATTTTTCGCGGGTGTTCCGGCAGGAAACCGGTATGGCACCATATGAGTATCTGTTGCATTTGCGTATGAAGCTTGCACAGCACCTGCTGAAAACCACCAAACAAACCATCCGTGAAATTGCATTTATGACAGGCTACCAAAGTGAAGCCGGGTTTGCGAATGCGTTTACAGAGCGGATTGGCTTGACGCCAGGACAATACCGGAAAAGCCCCTGGTAAACAGACAAAAAAACAGGGAACAGATGAATCTGTTCCCTGTTGGTGATTATGAAAATTCGCAGCGGTGGATATTCGCCAACGGTTCAGTAAGACCTTAAATACCATGTAGATGTTGTTTTGCATTTCGTAGGGCTTTGCGGTTTTAATCGCAAAAGCCTGCGCGAAAACGATTGCGAAAATACAAAAGGCTGAAGCTGGCAGCAAGAAAGTAATCATTGATGTTATCGTATATACCAGCCGAAGTGAAAAGTATACCATTGCACCACAGCGGTGTATCAATTATTTGTGCCGCTGTGGTGCTTTTTTGCGTGCGGGAAATTATTTCGGTATTCCAATGCGCTGCAAATAGAATACCAAATCGAATGAATGGTATATCAGTCTTACTGAAACAGATAATAACGATTTTGATGATAGATTTTGACCTGCCGCAAATGTTCAGCCATACATTTTGCGGCAGCTTCTTTATCACGGCGTTCAATCGCTTCCATAATCGCGGCATGGTTGTCAGAGGCGAGAGAACAAATTTCTGGGTCTTCCCGGACAGAAGCTGCCATGTACCGGATAAAGGTATAATTGCTGTTAATCGCTTCTTTCAAGCGGATATTTTTGCTTTCCTGTGCGATATAAAGATGGAATTCCATATCACAATCCATAAACCGGGCATGGTCATTCTGGGCAAGCGCAGTTTCCGCTGTATCAAAAATGGCACGAAGCGCTTGTATGGTTTCATTTGTTGCGCGTTCGACAAACAGAAAAACGGCTAAGGATTCCAGCGCTAAACGGACTTCACTGACTTCTGCAATATCCCGCAGGTTTGCCTGTCGCAGGAACACGCCTTTGCCTTCAATGGTTGTCAGCAGCCCATCGTTAATTAATGATTGCAGCGCTTCACGGACTGGTGTGCGGGAAATGCCAAGCTGTTGGCAAAGTTGGCGTTCAATAATCGGGTCAGCTGAGGAAATTTCCCCATTCAGCAGCATTTCTTTTATTTTTTCGTAGGCATAGAGTTTCTTGTTGGTAATCGCAGTATCTGCTTGCATATAATCAGCTCCTTATCATGTTGGTTTGGGGATGCAATGTCTTCATTAGCCGCCAGGGAAAATATCAAAGATGGTATACATAGTTTCTCATCTGATATACCATATCTATTGATTTTCATTATATCCGAAGTCAGCAGTAAATTCAAGCGATAAACCGTGTAAAATACCATGTCCATATGAAATATCCTGTGTCATTGTTGGGTTTGGAAGCGAATCTGTGAAAACAGTACAAATTTGAATCTGAAAAACTGTATACTATTCTGGAGAAAAAGACTTGCATTTGGTATTCATATGGCATACAATATAATCATAACAAAGGAACGGACGGGATACAAAACATATCGCAGAAAATCCAGCCGTTCATTAAAATTCGCAAAATTAATTGAAGATAACTTGTAAAGGAGCGTTAAATTATGTCAAGAAAGACCTACAAAAAAGAAGTCATGGGCGAAACTTGGTATACCACAGATTACCCCAATATCAGCTTTGAAGGCACACCATCTGGTTTGCTGAAAAAAGAAGTTTGGGAAGCCTCTGAGGAGCAAATTGAAGCATGGCTCAAAGAATTTGGGCTTCCAGCCGAATCTGAACTGGGCAAAGCTGGCACCTATATCCAGAACACGCCCCGCCATATCGCCATGGCAAAGCGCCGCAAAAATGATGTTGTGCTGATCCCAATCGGCACAACCGAAAACCATGGTGTACATAACCCCTCCGGTTTGGATACCTACATGGTAACCCAAATCTGTGAAGGTGTACGCCGCTACACCGCAAAACAGGGGCGCGAAGTTGCCCTGGCACTGCCGCCAATCAACTATGGCGGACACCCATACCATCATGTTGCAATGCCTGGCACTTATATGGTAACAGAAGAAGTCGTTCGCGAAACTCTCATTTATACCATGCTTGGCTTGTGGGATGATGGCTACCGCAAATTTATCTTGGTGAACAACCATGGTCATAAGTGGATGCTGGAATCCGCGGTACAGGAATTTTTCAAACGGTATCAGTTGCCTGCCATCGTTTCCGAACTGGAATGGCATCGTGCAATCCGTGAGTTCTGGGTACCGATTGATGAGCCTGATTCCTTGACAACCCATTTCATCCATGCGGATGAAGCAGAAACCGCTGTTGCAAATCTGCTGTTCGGTGATATGGTTGATATGAGCGTTTGTGTAGACGCTCAACCAAAGGCAGTTGCACTGCGCGGGCATTATGACAACTCGGTTGATTCTTACGGTCGTCCGCATACCTGGTCTGAAGGCGAAGGTCAAGGCGTGATCGAACGTTATGGCACTCCAGAAGGTGTTGTCGGTTATCCGAGCCGTGGCGACGCGTTCAAGGCAAAACGCCCAATCGTTGCAATCTGCAAATATATTGTACAAATGATTGACGATATGCTGGAAAACTTCCCGGCTGGCACTGCGCCTGTCGAAGGCTTTACCACCCGCCCAGCAGAAGAAGTTGCTGGCTGCTTCAAAGAGCCACTCAGCGAAGGTTGGGTTTCTGTGCATGAATTGCCTAAACGCGGTATTTTTACCCGCTAAACATACAAAATCCCGTTTTCTGCGGCGCGTTCCGCGCCGCAGAACCCCCTCCTTTTTGCAGGCGACAGCCCTCCCCAATCCGGCTGTTATGATAAAGTGAAACATTGATTCTTGTTTATATATGCTGTTTTTTTGAAAGGAGCATCATCATGTGGTTTGTTATTTTGGCGCTCGGAATCCTTTTCGTGCAACAGGCATTTGCCAGTGCCGCCAGAAAAATTTATCCGGCTGCTGCCGCGAATGCCGCAAGGTATGATTACCGCTGACAGCCCGTGAAATAAAGCAATCCCCTGCAAAAAGGTTGGGTTTGTGTGTATCAACGGCAGTATTTTCATTCGCTAAGTATAAAAAATATATCCTATTCAAAGGAGGGTTTCACAGATGCTGAATGAAACCCAAATCAATAAAATGGAACGGTTTGCCGGGGAAATCCGCATCGAAACATTCAAAGCGATTTCCCATGTACCCGCAGGGCATTTGGGCGGCGCCCTGTCAATTGCAGAAGTGCTTTCCGTTCTTTACAAAAAACATTTGCGGCATGACCCGAAAAACCCCGGATGGGCAGACCGTGACTGGCTGGTATTATCAAAAGGGCATTGCGGCCCGGCGCTTTATGCCACATTGGCACTGGAAGGCTATTTCCCCATGGAAATGCTGGAAACCCTTAATGCGCCAGGCACAAACTTGCCCAGCCATTGCGACCGCAACCGTACACCAGGCATTGATATGACAACTGGTTCCCTTGGTCAAGGCGCTTCAACGGCGGCAGGCGCTGCTGTGGGCATGAAGCTGGATGGTAAAGATAGTTATGTTTACCTAATCCTTGGCGATGGCGAACTGGATGAAGGACAAGTCTGGGAAATGGTGCTGTTTGCAAACACCCGCAAGCTTGATCACCTGATTGCGTTTGTAGATTACAATAAATTGCAGATTGACGGTCGTACCGACACGGATGAAGTCTGTAATCTTGGCGATATCGCCGCCAAATTCACCGCGTTTGGCTGGTATGCCCAGCAGGTGAATGGGCATGATGTCACCGCGATTGACGCGGCGGTTGAAAATGCCAAAACACATACTGGAAGCCCTTCGGTTATCGTGCTGGATACCGAAAAAGGGCATGGCTGGAGCAAGTCAGCAGGGCAGGCCGGCAGTCACAGCCGCGGCGTTTCACAGGAAGAACTTGCTGAAGCCATTGCCGAAATCCAGGCGGCAATGCCCAAAGAAGGGGGTGCGCAGTGATGACAAAAGTGGTTTTATCCGGCGAACATGGCAAAGATGTTTCGGATATGCGAACCGCATATTGCGAAGCGCTGATGGCGCTTGCGGAAAAAGATGACCGCATTGTCGCACTTGATGCAGATTTAATGGCAGCAATGGGCATGAAACCATTTGCAAAAGCATTCCCGGAACGCACGGTTGATTGTGGCATTCAAGAAGCCAATATGGTTGGCGTTGCGTGTGGACTTGCGGTTTGGGGTAAAATCCCATTTGCGCATACATTTGCCCCATTTATGACACGCCGCGCCTGCGATCAGATTTTTATGTCAGGTGTTTACAACAAAGCAAATGTCAAGCTGGTAGGTTCTGACCCTGGTATTACCGCAGCGTATAACGGCGGCACCCATATGCCTTTTGAAGATATGGGCATTATGCGTGGGATGCCCACCATGACAGTCATTGAACCGACAGATATTGTCATGCTGAAAAATCTGCTCCCGCAAATTGCACAAATGGATGGCGCAGTTTATATGCGTTTGGTGCGCAAAGACGTTCGCAAAGTTTATGCGGAGGGCGCAGCATTTGAAATTGGCAAAGCAGCACAACTTACCGAAGGAAATGATATTACTATCCTTGCCAGCGGTTATTGTGTTGCGGAAGCCCTGGACGCGGCGGAATCCCTGCAAAAAGAGGGAATTCATGCCCGTCTGCTGAACATATTCACTTGGAAACCGCTTGATGAAGCTGCCATTTTGCAAGCAGCGGCAGAAACTGGCGCAATCGTCACAGCGGAAAACCATCATGTAATAAATGGTTTAGGTTCTGCCGTCGCGGAACTGCTGGCAAAAAATTGCCCAACTGCGATGGAAATGGTTGGTATACAAGATGTATTTGGCGAGGTTGGCCCGGTCAGCTACCTGCGCGAACGTTTTTCACTTACCAGTCAGGATATCCAGGCAGCAGCACACCGTGTGCTTGCCCGGAAAAAGTAATCTCCAGGTTTTCTATATTTCTCTTGTTTTCTTGCTTATTTCTTACTTTTCATTGTGACAGGAATTCCTCTCCCTTCACATAATTCCATGGAAAATCCCTATTCTTCTCTTTATTTGTTCTTCTGCCCGCCATATGGCGGGCAGAGGTACAGCCCTTTTTTATTAGGTTTGTGGAAACCGCCTGAACCATGCGGGAGATTTCCAGAAAGTTATTAAAAATTATTGAAGGAGCGTGGATACTGCCATGAAAGCATTTCAAATTACCCCCAGTGTCATCGAGTACACAGATTTTTCCGATTTTGCAAAAGACGCCGGACTCGGCGCAAAAGATTTGATTTTAACCAATGAATACATTTATCAACCAGCAATTTCAGCGTTAAATCTGGGTTGTCAGACCTTGTTCCAGGAAAAATACGGCGCAGGTGAACCGACAGATGTGATGGTGGACGCGATTCTGGATGATTTGCGCCAGCAGCAATATGACCGGATCATTGCAGTTGGCGGCGGCACCATTATTGATATCGCAAAAGTCATTGCGGTTGCGGAAAACACAGATCATGTGGATGATTTGTATGACCGCATGGATGCGTTGCACCAAGTGCATCCGCTGCTGATTGTGCCGACAACTTGCGGCACAGGCAGCGAAATGACCAATATTTCCATCATCAACCGCACCACAAAAGGCGTAAAACAAGGTATTGTTTCGCCAGCGATGTTTGCCAAACAAGCAGTATTGGTGCCGGGGATGCTGGCAAGCCTGCCATATGGTGTTTACGCAACCAGCTCGATTGACGCTATGATTCATGCGGTAGAAAGCTATCTCAGCCCAAATGCCTGCCCAATTAGCGAGCTGTTTTCCGAAAAAGCGCTGGAACTCATTTTGCCTTGCTGGAAAGCGGCAGCGGATTCCGGTGACAAAAACGGATGGAAACCATATGCGGCAGAATTTTTGCGGGCATCCAATTATGCGGGCATTGCGTTTGGACACGCTGGCTGCGCCGCAGTCCATGCGCTGAGTTATCCGCTTGGCGGCGGGCACCATGTGCCGCATGGCGAAGCAAATCAATGTATGTTTGCGCCGGTTATGCGCAAATATGTAGAAAAACAGCCGACTGGCAAGTTGAATCAGTTTGAAGCATTGCTTGCAAAGCTGCTTGGTTGTTACAAAAAAGAGGCAATTGACGCATTATATCAGCTTATGGATAAAGTCCTGACCCGTAAACCCATGCAGGCTTATGGTGTTACAGAGGAAGAACTCCCAAAGTATGCAGATACTGTGGTAGAAACACAGCAGCGGCTGCTGAATAATAACTATGTGCCGCTGACCCGTAACGAAATTCTGGATATTTATAACGCAGCATTTTAAACGCTGGAGGGATTAGGATGGATTGGAGAAGTTATTATAAGGAGCATACCTGCACCCCGGAAAAAGCCGTTTCACTCATCCAAGATGGCAACCGTGTTGTTTTTGGTCATGCGGTTGGGGAACCAATTATTTTCCAGCGCACGATGGCACAAATGGCAGATCAATTTCATGATGTTGAAGTGGCACATATGGTTTATCTTGGCTCAGGGGAATATTTACAGCCTGGGATGGAAAGCCATTTCCGTCATAATGCGTTGTTTGTCGGCGGCTTGGCACGCAAGCCGATTGCGGAAAACCGTGCGGATTATACGCCCGCGTTTTTCTCGGATGTGCCGCGTATGTTTCGCGATGGCACATTGCCTGTGGATGTATTTGCCTTCACTTGTTCACCACCGGATGAACGCGGTCATGTATCACTTGGATTAAGCTGTGATTATGGCGCGCAGGCGGTCAAATCCGCGAAAACTGTTATTGCGGAAGTCAATTCCAATATGCCGCGCACCTATGGGGAAAGTTTTGTCCATGTTTCAGAAATTGACGCGTTTATTTGTTCTTGGGAACCGCTGCCCGAAAGCAAACCCGCAAAAATCGGAGAGGAAGACCGGCAGATTGGCAAATATATTGCGGAGCTCGTGCGGGATGGCGATTGTTTACAGCTTGGCATTGGTGCGCTGCCGGACGCAGTTTGTTCGTTCCTTGGCGATAAGAAAAACCTTGGGCTGCATACGGAAATGATTTCTGACGGCGTATTGCCGCTGCTGGAATCTGGTGTGATTAATGGAAAGGCCAAACAACGTGATATCGGTAAAATTTGTGTGACTTTCCTGATGGGGACGCGCAAATTATATGATTTTGTCAACAACAATCCGATGATTTATATGCTGCCGGTTGATGTCTGCAATAATCCGGCGGTCATTTCACAAAATAATAATGTTGTGTCTATCAATTCCTGTGTGGAAGTGGATTTGCAAGGGCAAGTTTGTGCGGAAGCCGTTGGCTTGCGGCAGATTTCCGGCATTGGCGGGCAAATGGATTTTGTTCGCGGCGCGAACCTTTCCAAAGGTGGGCGGTCTATTATTGCTTTGCATTCCACTACAAATGATGGGGCTGTGTCTAAGATTGTCAGCACACTCACAACAGGCGCGCCGGTGACAACCAGCCGGTGTGATGTGAATTATATTGTCACAGAATATGGTATTGCCCAGCTTCGTGGGCAGACCCTGCGGCAGCGTGCAAAGCAGTTAATTGCAATTGCACATCCCAAATTCCGTGCGGAACTGGCAGACGAGTTTGAACGCCGTTTTGGTGAAAAATTGGCGATCGCATAAAATATTGATAGAGGAGCGTAACACAAATGATGACAAAAGAACAATATGTAGAATCCCTGCGCAAACTGCATCTGAATCTTTACCGCTTTGGTGAAAAGGTAGAAAATGTGGTGGATGATCCGATTGTCCGCCCATCTCTCAATTCATTTGCGGCAACGTATGAACTGGCAGAAGACCCGCAATATGAAGATCTGATGACAGCAACATCCAACCTGACTGGCAAAAAAATCAACCGATTTACCCATTTGCACCAGTCTACAGATGACCTGATTAAAAAGGTAAAAATGCAGCGCTTGCTTGGGCAGAAAACAGCAGCTTGTTTTCAGCGGTGCGTTGGGCTGGACGCCGCAAATGCGGTATATTCCACAACTTTTGAAACGGATGAAGCTTGTGGGACAAAATATCATGAAAATTTCGTGAAATTCTGGACAGAAGTGCAGGAAAACGACTGGGGTGTCGATGGCGCAATGACTGATGTCAAAGGTGACCGTTCTAAATCACCTTCCCAGCAGGCAGATCCGGATTTATTCCTGCATGTGGTAGAGCGTACCCCAGATGGCGTATATGTCACCGGTGCAAAGGCGCATCAGACCGGTTATCTCAACAGTCATTATGTTTTGGTGATGCCGACGATTTCCATGCGGCAGGGTGATGAAGATTATGCAATTTCTTTTGCGTGCCCGACAGATGCAGAAGGCATTACCCTCATTTTAGGGCGACAGTCCTGCGACACCCGTAAAACCGAACAATATAATGACATTGATGTTGGCAACAAGGTTTATGGCGGGCATGAAGTGCTGGTTATTTTTGATCATGTTTTTATCCCAAATGACATGATTTTCCTCGATGGCGAAGTGCAGTTTGCTGGCATGATGGTGGAACGTTTTGCAGGTTATCACCGTCAGAGTTATGGCGGCTGTAAAGTTGGCGTTGGTGATGTGTTGATTGGTGCAACCGCGCTGGCTGGTGACATGGCAGGCTCTGCAAAGGCTTCCCATGTCAAAGATAAACTGATAGAAATGACCCATTTGAATGAAACGTTGTATTGCTGCGGTATTGCGTGCTCATCACAGGGCAGCAAGACTAAGGCTGGCAACTATCTGATTGACCTGCTGCTGGCAAATGTCTGCAAGCAAAATGTCACTCGTTTCCCCTATGAAATTGCGCGGCTGGCACAGGATTTGGCAGGCGGCATTATGGTAACACAGCCAAGCGAAGCGGATTACCACAACCCAGCAACTCATGATTATATTGAAAAATATTTGAAGGGTGTAGATTCTGTTCCAACAGAAAACAGGATGCGCCTGCTCCGCCTGATTGAAAATATGACCATGGGCACAGCGGCAGTGGGTTATCTGCCGGAATCCATGCACGGTGCAGGTTCCCCGCAGGCACAACGCATTATGATTGCACGGCAATCCAACATGGAGATGAAAAAACAGCTTGCAAAAGATATTGCACGCATCCGGTAAATCCAAAACAGCGATACATACAAAAGGGCACCTATTATAACAAAAGCCCTGCCGCGTGATCAGTGCGGCAGGGCTTTTGCGTTATGGTAAATAAAAGCTTGAACTGCATAAGGCTTGGGATACCCTATGCAACAATGAAAGTATAACATAGATTGCTGTGATATGATGTCGAATTTTGTCGAATGCTGAAAAATTTTTTGTCGATATTTATTTTGATTTTTGCATTCCAATTATTGCTGTTTTTTCGTGTCTGCCACAGCAGCCAAAGTGTTGCCTATAAATTCGGATTAGAGCTTTCATAAAGCACAGTTGCTGCCGATGACAAGCACTTTGACAAAACAATATACAATGCAGCAGTAGCAGAAAACATATGCGGTTTTGTGTATTGTACTTGTGCGAAAGGCTGGATTTTCATCCCATTACAAATATCATTTTGCAGTTGGTTTAGGATGACACCTGTGCCATTATCCCACGTTTCCTTTTCTATTGTAGATATTTTTGGGATTTCAACCTGCTTTTTGACAGCGGCGTATGCAATTTGGTAAGCAATTCGTGTTATTTTTTCTTTCTCATAGCCTTGCAGTGTTTTCGCAAATAATACAGGGTCTGTATGGTACCATACCGCTACCCTTTGGCAAAATTCTGTATCGGCATATGGGTCAGTAGACTCAAAACTGGCATCAATGAACCCCCGTATTGTTTCAGGATGAAAAGCATCAATATGCCCCGTGGAATTCTGATTTTCAGCAGCTTCAAATTGTTGCAGCCAAACTAGGTAGTCACAAAATTGCTCCAGCAGTATGGCTGCATAAGTTGTGTTTGAGTTGGAAAGTATCTGGCGAAATGTATTTTCTTGGTTTAATGCACAACAGCCATAAAATAAAAGCTGTGATACTGCTTTTTGCGTTTTGGTGTCAGCAATTTCAAGGTCATTCAGAAAGTCATCGGGCATCAGTATAAATTGCCCATATAACTGTTCTGCAACCGCGTCAGCTTTTTCACCATCTGCAGTCAATGCACTGGAAAACCATTCAGCATTGGAACGATATGCAGATGCTTGCACAGAAAGCCCAATATGGCTCATGCTCAATGCCAATAGGAGCAGCAAAGAAAGTACCTGTTTCATAAGAATCCCTCTTTCAAAATATTCCTGGGAAGAAACCTGTGATTTCTTTCCCTATTATATATAACACTTGAACCAGGCGTTTTGTGACAAGGTATCTATAAAAAATCAGGATCTGTGAAAAAACCCGATTTCTTTTCATATTGGCAGCGTGAATCACCAGCGATTCCAGTCATGTTAACTTGCGTTGCTTGCCGCAACGGGATTTTCTTCGTATAATGGGTGGTGAAAGGAGGCTATCTTTGATGCTAAATGAAAATATCAAAGCAATCAGAAAATCCAAAGGGCTTTCACAAGAGGAACTTGCAATCAAGCTCAATGTGGTACGGCAAACCATTTCTAAATGGGAACAAGGTCTGTCGGTGCCGGATGCGGATATGCTGATTTCCATATCAGAGGTATTTGAAACACCTGTAAGCACGCTGTTGGGAGAAACCGTTACTGAAACAAAGGCTGATGATTTGAAAGTCATTTCCGAGAAACTGGAGGTTATCAATCTACAGCTTGCGCATGGAAAAGCAACAAAACAAAAAGTGATTCATTGGCTTTTTATCACATTGTGTGTGGTTATCGTGGCTGTTTTTGCAGTTCTGAAAAGACTCAATAGCCCTTATTTGGGCTGGGATTACAGTCATCCCGAAACCGCGGTTGCCGGAGCAATGTTTCACGCATTTGAGTGGATGTTCGTCAGAATCGCGCCGCTTGGCTTGATTGGCGCAATCATTGGCGCTTGTTTCACAAGAAAGAAAATGTGAATTTGCTCGGATTTTTGAGGGACAGTTTCAATTGATAAAGTCCGGTTTATGGGGCAGTGATCCAGAATGGTTCACTGCCCATGCTTTCATTTTACTGTTGAAAAAAAAGTTGGAAAGCATTTTTCAATACAAAAAGAAAGGAAAGACGGAAAATCTCCTCTTGACAAACAGCAGGAAAGGCGGTATCATAATATCAACATATTTGATCTAGTATTTAAAAACTAAAATTAAAATAAATTTTAAATATGAAAAGAGGTGTGCCTATGGAAACCAATATCGTCTTACCTGCGATTTTGGGTCGGGCAGCGTCAAAGTGGTGCTTTGCGATCGCAATTATATCATATGCGGGGCTGAGAATGTCCCCTATGAAACCTTCTTTCCGCATTTGGGTTGGGCACTGCAAAAACCTGCACAGCATTGGCAAGCCTTTTGCCAGGCAACCCGAACGCTGATTGCAAAGACAGGCATTGCACCCGCGCAAATCGAAGGGATTGCCATTGCACAAACCGCAACGACCATTATTTTTACCGATGCGCAAGGGGAACCGCTGACAGATTGTGTGATGTGGATGGATGGCCGTGCGGAACAGCAAGCGCAGCGAATTAACCTGATGCTTGGGGAACAGCGGTTTAGTGGGAAAAATGTCATTGCAAAGCTGCTGTGGTTTATGGAAAATGAACCAGAACTGATACAAAATGCGGCATATATGCTTGATTTATCTGCATACTTATTCCATCGTATGACCGGCGAATGGGCATATGAATTTACGGGCGCTCGTGCAACCAATCTGGTTGACATCCCTTCCCGCACATGGGATGCGGTAATGTTTGAACTGATTCATTTTCCGCGCCGCCTTGTGCCCGAACGCATTGCCGGATCGTCTGAAAAAATCGGTGTGCTGACTGCCGCAGCAGCACAGGCATTAGGGCTGGCAGAAGGCACCCCCGTCTTTGGGGGATGCAGCGATCATGCAACCGCTCAGCTTGGTACCGGATGTATCCGCCCTGGCGATGCACATATTTATATTGGTACCAGTGCATGGCTTGCGGTGTCCACCGCCGCAAATGACCCCCATGCAGGGCGGATGCCCTCCCCAGTACCAGGCATTCATTATCATTTTTATGATACCGATTCTGGTGGGGCTTGTTTAGACCAGCTTATTCAAATTTATTATGCAAAAGAACTTGCTGAAGGTAAAAATGCCTTTGCCATCATGAATGCGGAGGTGCAGCAGCTTCAAACCCAAGCAGATGATGAAGAACTGCTTTTCCTGCCATTTCTTGCGGGCGCTTCCGCGCCAATCAGCAATGTATCCGTGCGGGCAAGCCTGCTCAATATCACACGCAGTACCGAACGCTGTCATATTGCCCGCGCTGTGCTGGAAGGTATCTGTTTTAATTTGCATTGGATGCGTGATATCCACGCAGAAAAAAACGGATGGGATCTCAATTTCCTGCGCGGCATTGGCGGCGGTATGTCCAGCCCTGTGCTTGTGCAAATGCTTGCCGATGTGCTTGAAACCCCAATTACCCCGCTGGATAATCCGCGTTTTGCTGGGAATTTTGGGCTTGCTGCCTGCATTGATGCTGGGCTGCGTGGCTGTGACGATTTTGCCATTTTAGATGATGTGGTACGTTTGGGCAAAACCCATTATCCAGACAGCACAGCGGCAAAGCGTTATCACAAGCTTTACCATTTATACCGGCAGGCATACCGCGCGTTGGAACCAATATACCAGCAGCTAAACACCGGATAAACCAAACTTTCTTTCACATAAGACACCTATCTTACCTCATTTTGGTCACTCCCACCAGCGCGATGGGCGCGCTGGTGGGAAGGGTGTGTGCTAAAGCACATCCATACTTTTAACATGCGATACAATCTTTCTTCCCTTTTCTTAGAACAGCAGGGGCTTCCCACAAAACCGGAAAGCCCCTGCAAAAATTTACACCCATCAGCCAGATTGACAATCATAAATTATGGAGGGCATTGGCATGAAACGCATTTTATTTTATGGGGATTCCAACACATGGGGCGATGATCCCGACAACCTGGGCAAGCGCCATCCGGAAGGCGTTTGCTGGGTAGACCAGCTTGCGCATTTGCTGCCGCAAAGTTGGCGGCTGTTCAATGAAGGGTTATGTGGACGCACCACCGCATATGATATCCCACAAGAACCAGGGCGCAATGGACTTACCTATTTGCCGGTTGCGCTCAGCACAACCGACCCGCTTGACCTTGTCGTCCTGATGCTGGGGACAAATGACCGGCGGTTCCATGTTTCGCCACAGGAAAGCGCGCTTTCGCTGGAACGTTATATCCATATCATCCGCACGCCTGCACTGTGGTTCAGTGAAAAAACACCGGGAATTTTACTGGTCGCGCCTGCACCGATTCATAAGCGGGCGCTGGATACGTATTATTCTTTTTTTTGGGACGAACAAGCCATTGCCGATTCAGAACAGCTTGGCACACATTATCAGGCGCTGGCAGAAAAATATCACTGCGCTTTTTTGGACTGCAAGCCGGTTTGCACCCCTGGTTCTGACGGCGTACATCTGGGCGCCGATGGGCATACGGCATTGGCACAAGCCATGGCGCATAAAATCATAGATATTTTTCATTCATCCTGACAAAAGTATCTTTTCCCTGCCAATAATGGCATAATAAAAAGTTATTTAAAAAATAGCCGAAAATAATTGACGATATATATCTGGAAATGATATTATTTTATAGGATGCTATTTATGACAAGGCATATCATTTGCTGAAAGGCAGGGATATATTATGCGGACAATGCGCAATGATATTACAAAAGTAAAAGAAATCAATGTAGAACTCATTAAATCGGCGCTTAAAAAGCTGGGAAAAGCAACAAAAGCACAAATTGCTGATGAAACAGATATCAGCGTTGCCACTTGTGGGAAGATACTCAATGAACTTTGTGCAAGCGGCGAAGTGCTGGAGGATGCCATTACATCAAGCGGCTATGGGCGTCCCGCGAAAAGTTATGTTTACAATGGGAATTTCTCACTGGTTGCCAGCATTTATGTGGCAACAGACTGCGGGAAAACAAATATCTCTTTTCGGGTTTGCAATTTGCTTGGCGAACTGTTGGAAGAATCCACAGAAGAAATGACAAAACCGACTTATGACACATTGGAAGAAAAAATAACAGTTTTAATCGGCAAATATGAAAAACTCCGGGTGATTTCCATTGGGGTTCCTGGTTATATCACCGATGGCATTATCGGCTTATGCAACTTTATCGATTTGATGGGCTTGCCGCTGTGCAGCAGCCTGCAAGAAAAATTCCCAAACCATAAAATCCTGGTTGAAAATGATATGAACGCTGCCGCATTTGGCTTTTATAAGGAAAACTGCGGGGCGCGGGATACATCTGTTGCATTTATCTACTGCCCCATTAACGCCCAAACCGGCTGGGAAAAACTGATTGAAGAAAATCCAGATTTAAAGCTGAGTGACGAAGCAAAAACCATGCTGAATTTGTCCATCAATTTTGGCGCGGGTTTTGTATCCAATGGGCAGATTTTACGCGGGTTTACTGGCTTTGCCGGGGAAGTATCTTTTTTGCCAGTCATTTGCAGCCATCCTGCGGATGAGGTGCGCGCTTCGGTGGATGCGGTTTCTTATATCATCGGTTCCATCGTGCCAATCCTTAACCCAGAAACGATTGTGCTGACCGGCGGGTATTTTGACCGCCAAATCATTGAGGAAATTCAAAACCGCTGTCTGCGCATTATCGCGCCACAGCATATGCCGCAAATTGTTTTGCGCAGCAGTGTCTATGATGAATATGTCAGCGGGCTGTTCCATCTTGGCATGGAGGAGCTTTCCAGCAGCGTTGTGCTTGTCCAGCGCAGGGCATGACAAGCTGCTACAACCCGTTCCGCAAAAAGACCGCGAAAATGCGGTCTTTTTTGTGTCATCCTACAAAAAAAGCTGGGTGTTCTGTGCAACATAAATAGAAAATCTTTTTTTGTGATAACTGTCTTGACAAGCAGCTTAAAAAGGTTTATCATTAGTACAACAAATAATTAAATATAATTTAAAAAGTGAAATTAAATATGTCTTTCAATTGGTGCGGCAAAAAGCTGATGTTTATCATTGCACCAGTTAAAGCATAGAAAAAGCGAGGTAAACGAATATGGAACAGTATAACCCGTTTGATAATGTCATCACTGTTGTTGAAAACGCAGCACAAAAACTTGGCTACCAGCCCGCGGATTATGAAACCCTCAAGCACCCGGAACGGGAGCTGCAAGTATCCATCCCGGTACGCATGGACAATGGTGAAATCCATGTATTCACTGGCTATCGCGTGCAGCATTCCACAACGCGCGGCCCCGCCAAAGGCGGCATTCGCTTCCATCCGTCAGTGAACATGGATGAGGTCAAAGCGCTCGCCGCTTGGATGACCTTTAAATGTGCTGTGGTCAACATCCCTTATGGCGGCGCCAAAGGCGGTGTTGTTGTTGACCCGAAAAAACTGTCCACATCAGAACTGCGGCATATGACCCGCCGCTATACCGCAATGATTTCCCCCATCATTGGGCCGGAACAGGATATCCCAGCGCCTGATGTCAACACAAATCCACAAGTCATGGGCTGGATTATGGATACCTATTCCATGCTGAAAGGGCATAACACCCCTGGCGTTGTCACCGGCAAGCCGCTTGCCATCAACGGCATTCCTGGGCGTATGTCTGCCACCGGGCGCGGCGTTATGTTTACTTGCAAAAACATCCTTGCGAAAAAAGGCATTGCCATTCAAGATTGCACGGTTGCAATCCAAGGGTTCGGCAATGTCGGCGGCACAGCGGCACGGCTGTTATATAAAGAAGGCTTTACCGTTGTTGCTGTCAGTGATGTGTCTGGCGGGGTTTACAAAGCAGATGGGTTAAACATTTATGAAATTTTGGACTTTGTCAAGCAAAATCCCGGCAAAATGTTGGAGGATTATCATGCGGATGGTGTGCAGCATATTACAAACCGTGAAATCCTGTCCACAGAATGCACCATTTTAATTCCAGCCGCTATGGAAAACCAGCTCAATTCCGATACAGCGGGTGACGTCAAAGCTACGATTGTAGTGGAAGCTGCAAACGGCCCGACCAGCCTCAATGGTGACAAAATCCTGGGGCAGCGCGGCATTACAGTTGTACCAGATATCCTGTGCAACGCAGGCGGTGTTGTGGTATCCTATCTGGAATGGGTGCAGAACCAGCAGGCAATTTACTGGGAAGAAACCGAAACCAACACCAAGCTCAAACACGTGATGGATCGTTCTTTTGAGGAAGTCTGTGCCATGGCGGAGGAGAAAAAAGTCACCTTGCGCGAAGCGGCATATATGATTGCCATCCAGCGCGTGGTCGAGGCAAAGAAAATTCGCGGCGTATGGCCGTAAAAAATTTGCCTATTTACAAAAGGATAAATCAAAACTGAAATCAGAATACATATTTTTAAATGGAGGTATTTATGTATACGCATTTGGGCGGTGAACATATTGAAGAAGGTTGGGAAGCCCTGCCGGTATACAACCCGGTAACCGGACAAGTGATTGACACAGTGCCTGGACTTACCGCAAAGGATATCAGCCAGGCAGTGCTGACCGCTGCCGAAGGGCAATCGGAATGGGCGGTCAAGCCGCAAACCGAACGCAACCGCATCCTGCGCCGGTTCGCGGATTTACTGCTTTGCCACCGCGAGTCACTTGGCGCATTGCTTTGTCAGGAAAATGGCAAACGCATCAGCGAAGCGGAGGAAGAATTTGACACTGTTGCAGCACTGGTTGAAAGCTACTGCGATATGGCAAGCCATCTTTATGGATTATCGCTGCCAAACGGCACCGACGCGACAAACTGCCATCAGGATATTTTATTCACCCGCCATGAACCGCTTGGCGTTGCGGCGTGTCTGCTGCCGTTTAATTTCCCCATAGAGCTTTGTGGGCATAAAATTGTACCAGCGTTGGCAACAGGTAATGCGGTGCTGATTAAACCGCCATCTGACTGCCCGCTTGCCGTCATCCGGCTGGTGGATTTGCTGCATGAAGCAGGTGTCCCTGCCAAAGCAGCACAAGTGCTCACCGGACGCGGCGCTGTCATTGGCGACGCCGTGGTACAAAACCCTGGCATTGCTGTCATTACCATGACCGGAGGCACGGAAACCGGCACGCATATTGCACAAATTGCCGCACGCAATCTGACCCGCTGCTACCTCGAACTGGGCGGCAATGACGCGTTTGTGATGCTGGAGGATGTCGACATTGACTTGGCTGTGGAACAGGCACTCGAAAGCCGGATTAACAACGCGGGACAAGTGTGCTGTGCATCCAAACGCTATATTATCCATGAAAGCATTGCGCAGCAATTCACAGAGAAATTGGTTGCGGCGCTGAAAAAACTAAAAATCGGCGATCCAACCGACCGGGCTATGGATATTGGCGGCATGATTTCTGAAAAAGCACGGGATGAGGTCATCCAGCAAATCCAGCATACCGTTGCGCAGGGCGCAGCGCTTGTATATGGCGGCGAGCCGCAAGGCAGAAACTTTATGACGCCTGCCGTGCTGACTGGTGTAACCGGTGCGATGGATGTGGCGCAGGATATGGAAATTTTCGGCGCAGTATTCCCGATTATCACCTTCCAAACCCAGAAACAAGCCATTGAACTGGTCAACTGTTGCCCTTATGGATTAAACAGCGCGGTATTCTCCCGCGATATGGCAAAAGCAATTGCTTTTGCCGGGCAAATCCAAGCGGGCGGCGTGATTATCAATGGCGGCGGCAACTACCGCACTGCCGCGATGCCATTCGGCGGATATAAAAAGAGCGGCATTGGTCGTGAAGGTTCTGCCCGTACGCTGATGGAATTTACACAGGAAAAAACCTATGTGCTCAGAAATGTGCTGGGCAGTTAATATCAGAAAGGAAGCGACAGCAATGATGAAAATCGGTTTAAACACCAACACATTCCCAGCGGAAACGCTGGATGTGCTCATCCCCATGGCAAAGGATTTTGGCATTCAATATTTGGAGCTTTGGGGTGCTAACCTGGAACCAAACGGCAAAACGCCCGTCAATGCTTATGCGTTTTCAGATAAAGATTTGGAAAAAGCCAAAAAGCAGATTGCAGATGCGGGCTTATCAGTTGGCGCATTATCTTCCGGGCTTGGTTTAGACCCACGCATGGCAGATGATCCGGAAACCTTTTCGGCTGAACTGGTTGCCACTGTTGAAGCAGCAGCGTTTTTCGGTGCCAAAGTGGTCAACCATTATTCTGATAAAATCCAACCAGGCACGGTACCTGAAATTCAAAAGCTGCACCGTTATTTTGACGCGGCAGTCAAACGCGCGGAAGAATTGGATATTATCCTTGCGTTGGAAAATGAAGCTGGCGATGCTTCCCGCAAGCCGGAAAATATGCTGGCAATTGTCGAAGCGTTCCATTCCCCAGCATTCCAAACAAACTTTGACGCAACCAACTATTATCACGCATCCTGTGAAGCGTTCCCCTATGCTTATGAGCTGTTAAAGCCGCATATTGCTTATGTGCATATCAAAAACGGCAGGCTATACCGTCCAGACTTTTGTCCTGACCTCAAATGGGTGGGCGGCGCAATGACCTGTGAAGCGGGTACCATTTACTATTGTGAAGCCCGTGATGGTGTTGTCAATATTGACGGGCTTGTCCACCGCCTGGCGGCGGATGGCTATGACGGCTTGTGTACGCTGGAACCGCATACAACCCGTGAAAATGCAATCCATGCGATTCATAACGAGGTGAAATATCTGCGTGCAACCGGGCTGTTTGCATAAAAAAACCCGAAAGGAGTGTGGGCGAATGAATCCCGCAACGATTGAATATATCCGCAGCTTAAAGCCTGCGCCCCATGTGGACGGGCGGGAACTGGTCAAAAAAGGCATTGAAATTGGCAATGGGTTTGAAGCGCCGCTGACCTGGTACGAGGGGTACGCAAACCATATGGAATTTAAAAAAGCCTGCCAGCGCGAAGGCAAAATTTATTGGTCATTGCTGATGGGGCTTGCCACAATGGAAGATGAACTTGCCGCGGTACAAAAAATTGATGAATTCCAAAAGCGCACGGGGTTTAAACTGGGTTCACTGCTGCATATTCCAAGCGGCAATGTGGCGCTGCCCAAAGAATATCGTGAAAACGCACCCAAAACAACCAGTTTCATTTTGGAGGATCTGGAAGATTGGCTGGCGCTGCGCAACGCCGCGCCGATTGATATCAGCCTAAATGACCATCACTTAATCTGTCCCAATTCGATTGAAACCACAGTCAATGCTTTAAAAGCGGGTGCTGTGCGGGTTGGTTCCTTTGGGCAATTCCTTTGGGATTACCCAGGGTTTACCGACAATGTGAAACGTTACAGCGATATGGTCACCAGCCTTGGCATTATGGCGTCCAAACGCGATGATATGTTCTGTGTTGAAACCTATTTGGATGACAGTTTCCCCGGATATTTTATGGATTGTGCCTCTTATGTCGGCTATGCGCTGATTGAACATTACATATGCACCAAATTGTGCGGCGCACGTTATGTCATTTCATTTGGCGGGCTGCTCAGCGAAGGGCATACCCGCATTGCGGTTGCGCTGGCGCTGCATGAACTGATGGGCACGGAAGAACAGCCTGTGCTTACTTATATCAATGGTTCCACCAATATGCAGTGGGATCATGACATTGATGGCAACTATGGTTTTGCCGCGCAGGAAATGCTGCTGGAAATCTGCGCAGAAAAGAAATTCCATATGTCACTGGGCATTAACCCGGTATCTATCACAGAAAAAATCGCGGTACCAACTTTGCAGGAACTGTTGAATATTTATGCCTGCGGCAAGCGGGTAGAAGAAAAAGCCGATGAATGGATGCCGCTTATTGATTGGTCACCCATTATCCGCATGAAAGACGTGATGGTCGAGGAGGCAAAACGCTACTTCAAAAACGCCATGGGCGCTTTTCGTGCGGCAGGGATTGACACAGAAGACCCGCTCGAAATGCTGCTGATGCTCAAAGGTTTTGCCCCGCAGCGGCTGGAAAGTGCGTTCCATTCATCCACTGTTCATGGGCAAAATCCAGAAGTTGTCCCGTTTTACCCCACGGTTTTAGGGCGGCAAACGCAGCAAATGCGGGATGAAATTGTACAGCAATTAGAATCTGACGGCTATGCCGGCAGTTTGACTGGCAGGAAAATCATTGTCGCTTCTGGTGATGCGCACGCTTATGGGCTTATGCTGGTCGATGGCGTACTGCACGCCATGGGTGCGGAAACTGTAAATATCGGCGTTGACATGGATCCTGTAGATGTGTTAGATGCTGCGGATGAAGATGGCACGCCATATGTCGGCATTAGCTGCCACAATGGGCAGGCGCTGGACTATGGGCGGCAGCTTTTACAGCTTGCCGCCGAACGCGGGCGGGAATATGTGATTTTCATGGGCGGCAAGCTCAATTCCATCTTACCCGGCGATGCTGAACCCACCGAAGTTGGCGCTATGCTCTGCGAAATGGGCATACAGGCAGATAATCACCTGAAAACAACGGTTGCGCTGATTGCACAGCACAACACCTGAGAAAAAGGAGCCTTATTATGTTAGCTTCCCCCAAAATCCTGATGGCAGACGCACAACTGCGCGGCTATGCAATCCCTGCCTTTAATTATTATAACCTTGATGTACTTTTTGCCGCGCTGGAAGCTGCCGAAGAAGAAAATGCACCTGTCATTGTGCAGCCATACAGCGCCTATGTGCCGTTCCTGCATGATGAAGTGTTAGCGGATGCCAGCCGTCAAGCCATTGCGCAAAGCAAGGCTTGCGCCTATCTGCACCTTGACCATGCAACCGACTATGCGCTGATTATGCGCTGCATTAAAAATGGTTATGGTTCTGTCATGGTGGATGGTTCCGCGCTGCCGCTGGAAGAAAATATTGCGCTGACCAAATCGGTGGTACAAGCCGCCAAAGCGGTTGGCACTTATACTGAAGCCGAACTGGGACGCATTTTCCGTGTGGGTGTCGATGATGATCAAATGGATGATGATGAAACCGCCCGTGTAGAAGATTGTGTGCGCATGGTGGAAGAAACCGGCGTTGATTCTCTGGCGCCAGCCGTCGGCACAGCCCATGGCGTTTATACCAAGCCGCCGCAGATCAACTTTGACCGCATTGAACAAATCCGCGCCGCGGTTTCTGTGCCGCTGGTGCTGCATGGCGGCTCCGGCACGCCGGATGAAATGATTTGCCGTGCGATTGGCTGCGGTATCAGTAAAATCAATGTGGGTACAGAACTGAAATATGCCTGGTCGGCAGCGATGAAAGAAATGTTTGAAAAAGGCGAAAAAGAACCCCGTATTTGTTCGGCATATGCCCGCGAAAAAGTCAAAGAAGTTGCCAAAAAGAAACTGCGTTTATTTGGCGCGTCCGGCAAGGGTACGGCTGTTTTAGCCGCCCAAATGAAAGGTGTTGCTCCTTGCTGCTGTGAGCAGGAAGACCATGCTTATTTAGGAGAGTGAAAAACAATGACAAAAGTAGAAATGATGCGCGGTGCAAAATTCAATAAAAACGGTAAAGGCGCTATGCGCGCACCGATTACAATGGTGCCAAAACCACAGATTTCCGCGCCGGATGATGTCCTGATCCGTGTGGAAGCAGTTGCAATTTGCGGCACGGATATCCGTGCGCTGGCTGACCCGCCTGCATTTGATTTTGTCGATGGGATTATTGTTGGGCATGAAGCATGCGGCATTGTTGAAGCGGTTGGCGCGGATGTCACCAATTGTGCTGTCGGGGATAAAGTTGTTGTGCATCCAAATATCTGGTGCGGCAAATGCCCCTCCTGCCGTGAAGGGCACATTAACCTATGTGAGAATTTCCGTCATATTGGTGACCGCATTGACGGTGCAATGGCAGAATATCTGTGCATTGCGGAACGTATGGTTTATAAAATCAGCCATAATGTACCATCCCATATTGCCGCCATGGCAGAACCGCTTGCCTGTGTGCTCAATGGGACAACCTCCTGCAAATCCCATCCTGGCGAAACTGTTGTTGTGCTTGGCGGCGGCCCCATCGGGCAGTTATTTGCGATGCTTTATAAAGCAAGCGGCGCGGATGTTATCTTATCTGAACCTTCAGAATACCGCCGCGGTTTGGCACAGCAACTGGGCATTCAAACCACAGTCAACCCCTTTGCAGAGGACTTGGAAGCTATTGTCCGCAGCCATGCGCCATCCGGCGCGGATATCGTTGTGGACGCGCTTGGCACCATGATGCCAACAGCATTGCAGATTGCACGGAAAGGCGGTCATATTACTATTTTCGGTGTCAACCAGACCGCGTCTGTCAGCATTGGGCAGTATCCGATTACCGAAAAAGAACTGACAGTACAAGGCACTTATATCACCAAAGGCACCATGCCGCTTGCGGTGAAAATCCTGGAACAAGGGCTTATCCCCATTGAAAAGCTTTGCACCCACCGTATGCCGCTGGATCAGCTGATGGAAGGCATTGCGTTAAGTGCAAGCGGCAAAGCTGGCAAAGTTGTCATTGAAATTTGATGATTGATGAAAAAGGAGTGTTTCTGATGAAACTCGAATATTTAGACGGTTTTGATTATGCGGCAGTGCATGAACGCGCAAAATATGTGCTGGAAAACACAAAGTCCCTGACCCCGGAAGCTGAAAAAGAATGCCTCACATGGTTTGAAACCCATTGCGCAACTTCAAAAACGACCATAGAGGCAGCGAAAAGCGCTATCCCAGGCGGTGTACAGCATAACCTTGCCAACAATTACCCCTTTGCCCTCAACTGTGTGAAAGGGGAAGGCGCTTATCTTTATGATATTGACGGCAATCGTTACATTGATTTCATTGGGGCTGGCGGGCCGTCTATTTTGGGCAATAATGACCCGGATGTCCGTCAGGCACTTGAAGAATGCCTGTCTACCACAGGTTACTTAACTGGGTTGTATCATGAAAACGAATACAAAGTTGCGCAAAAAGTCAAGGAATTTTTCCCTTCTATCGATAAATTCCGTATGCTTGGTTCGGGTACAGAAGCTTGTATGTTTGCCATCCGTGCGGCACGCGCTTTCACCGGCAAAAAGCATATTGTTAAGCTGAAAGGCAATTTCCACGGCAACTCAGATTCCCTCATTTATGATATGCGGTATTGTGGTTCTATGGATTCCTTTGCCGTTGGCGTACCCGAAGAATATTATCAGTTTATTTCCGCTGTAATGGTCAATGATTTGAATGAGCTGGAACAGCGTTTCATTGATAATGAAAAAATCGGCGGTACTGCCTGCTTTATCATGGAAGGCATGGGGCAGGACTCCGGTGTATTGCCGACAACCCGCGAATATCATAAAGGGGTACGCAAATTATGCGATAAATATGGTGTTATCCTGATTTATGATGAAGTGGTCACTGGTTTCCGTCTGGCGCTTGGCGGCGCACAGGAATTTTTCGATACCCGTGCGGACATTACGGTGCTTGGCAAAATCATTGGCGGCGGGCTGGCTGGCGCTGGCGCTATCGGCGGTCGTGAAGATGTGATGAGTGTGCTTACCGCTGGTGTTTCCCATGTCGCGGGCAAAAAAATCGTGATTGGCGGTACTCTTTCCGCAAATCCGCTGACTTGTGCCGCAGCATATGCAACCCTTTGCAAATTGCAGCGTGAAGATATCCCGAATAAGCTGAACAAAGCCGGTTTGGAATTTGCGCGCAAACTGACTGACCTTGCCAACAAATATGACCTGCCTGCCATTATTTCGGCAACCGGTTCTGTCATGCAGATTGATGTCACGGGTATGAAACACGTGGCAACCTTCCCCGAATATTCGCTGGAACAGCAAGCGGAAAAACGCAAATTTGCTTCTGCCCGCATGACTGATTTTGCCATGGCGTTGGCGGCAAACGGTATTTTAACCGCTGGTGGCAATAAAACATTCCTCAGTTATCCCGCGCTGGATATCATGGATGACGTCCTGCCGGTTTATGACAAGGTGTTTTCCATGTACGCATAATAGACCAAAGTATCAAGGCTATCTCCTTATCTCTTCCTATTTCTTTTTTCTCTTTGTACCCGGAAAAGCCCGGCTGAAACCTTCAGCCGGGCAATCGGGTTTTTTTAGGGGATTGGCAAACGGATGCTTTTTGATCATGCAGTTTTTTGTAAGGAAGTGGTGCAATGTTTATTTTAGGGATTGATACAGGCGGTACTTATACAGATGGCGTGATCCTTGACCGGGAATCCCATCATGTACTTTGTACCGCCAAAGCACTGACGACACCACATAACCTTGCCATTGGCATTGGCGCGTGTATGCAGGCGCTCCAGTTTCACCGTTGGCAGGATATCGCAATGGTCAGCCTGTCCACAACATTAGCGACCAATACCATTGTCGAAGGCAAAGGCTGCCGGGCAGGACTGCTTTTGCTGGGCAAAAGACCGGCAGGCAAACTGCCAGCCGATGTATGCGCTATGGTGGACGCACAGATGGATATCCGCGGCAACATCTTGCAGCGCTTAGCACCAACGTCGTTGGATGCGGCATTGCAGCACTTGCGTGGACGGTGTGACGCGGTTGCCATATCTGGTTATGCCAGCGTGCGCAATCCGGCGCATGAGCGCCAGGCTGCCCAAGCAGTGCGGGAAAGTTTGGGCGTTCCTGTGGTTTGTGGGCATGAACTAACTGGGGCGCTTGGCTTTTATGAACGCACGGTAACGGCTGTATTAAACGCACAGCTTATCCCAGTGATCCATGGGCTGATCAAAGCGGTACAACAAACAATGGCACAACTGAACATTAATGCCCCTATTATGGTTGTCCGTGGGGATGGCAGTCTGATGCAGGCTGATTATGCACAGGAACGCCCTGTAGAAACCATTTTGTCCGGACCTGCGGCAAGTGTGATGGGTGCAAAATTCCTGAGCGGCTGTAAAGATTGCCTTGTGGTGGATATGGGCGGCACAACAACAGATCTTGCCCATTTACACGCCGGGGAATGTACCATATCCGATGAAGGGGCACAAATTGCCGGTTGGCAAACAAAGGTACGCGCACTCCAAATCTGTACCTTTGGTTTGGGGGGTGACAGCAAAATACAGACAGATAACACGGTGAAAATTGGTCCACAGCGGGTGATCCCATTATGCCGGGGCAGTGCGGTGCAAGGGGATACTGGTCTGACACCAACCGATATCCTTCATGTGACCGGGGAATACCAGCAATGGGATACCATGCGTGCCAAAGCAGGATTGCAGCAAGCCGCAGACAAACTAGGGCTTGATACAGCGCAGCAGGCTGCACAGGCACTGAAAGAAAAAACAGAAATCCAGCTTGCGGCATATTGCCAACAAGGGATGCGCGCCTTTGGCGCGAAAGAAATCCCGATGCTGTTGGGGGTAGGCGCACCGGCACAGACTTGGCTGCCGGAAGCGGCGGTATGGCTTGGTATCCCGGCGGAAATTCCGCCATTTGCTGAGGTAGCCAATGCTGTCGGCGCGGCAACCGGGCAAATCCGGGAAACTGCTCATGCCACTATCCGCCCAAACAAATTGACACAGGAATATGTGCTGTATACCGAAGAAGAACGCCACACAGTGCCGACCTTGGAAGAAGCGCAGCAAAAAGGTTTCGCACTGGCGCGCCAGTTGGCAGCCCAAAAAGCAAAACGTGCCGGGGCAAAACAGTTTGCAGTAAAAACCGCAACGCAGGTTTCCCGTGATGCTGAAGGAGCATTCATCGAACAGCGGATACAGGTATTGGCATATGGATACCCAGGGTGAAAAAGGGCTTAAAGCAACAAATTTGGAGGGAAAATCATGGGAAATGAGGGATTTTCATTTTTTCAAAATACAGTGTGTGAATATTTCCCCTGCCATACAGGGATACAGCCAGAGCGGTTTAACTGTTTATTTTGCTATTGCCCGCTGTATGTTTTGGGTAAGAATTGCGGCGGCAACCCTGTTTTCCTGAAAAATGGGGTCAAAGATTGTTCCAAATGCACACTTCCGCATCAGCCGGAACAGTATTCGTATATCACAGGGCAGTTTGGACGCATTGTAGAAAAGATGAAAGAATAGGAATAAATTTTCAACCGGCAGGGGTGATATGTTGCCCTCTGCCGGTTTGTTCTGCATTATTTTAGGATGTATTGTTTTAAATGTTCCCGAACACATAGCGCAGCCATTTGGATATTTTCTTCCTGCGAAAGCGCATAATATTCCGGGCGGAATACTTCAATACAGCAAGCGCCGTCATATCCGATGCTTTTCAGGATATCCGCATAACGCGCATGATCCATACAGCCACGGGAATCACCAGGGAACAGCCGCTTTGTCACATCATAATAACTTGCCCCACAAGGCATATCTTCCAAATCGTTCAAATGCCAGGTGAAAATTTTGCTGCCATCTGCCTGCTGTAAATCTGCCCAATCAGATGCCATGGAATGGAAATGCGCTTGATCCAATGTGATGCCAAGCAATGGGGAATCTATTTGCTGTATGATCTCATATGCCTGCTGAAAACGGTTGATTGACATGGTTGGAAACCCACAAAACTCCAGTGCTAATTTTATGCCATAAGGTTTTACCTGTTCAAGCATTTCCCGCAGCACCATAACCGTATTTTCCCGGATTTCCGGGATGGTTGCAGGGGTATCTAAATCCTTTGACGGACAAAGCACAATCATTTTGCAGCCCAAAATATTACACCGGCGGATGATTTCATGTAAATGCGCCATCACTGCCTTGTGTTCGGCTTTGGTTTTGCGCATATTGAAATCTTCCAGTGCATTATAAGAATACAGTTTCAGCCGATGGTTTTGCAGCCATTCGCCCAGCGCTTCCAAGGTACATGTTCCGGATTCTAATTCTGGTGTCAGACAGCATTCCTGAATGTCAATATAATCAAAACCGTATTTTTCGCAAAGTTCCATATCTTTTAGGATGCTGTGACCCGCACAATAACGGCTGCACCCTTCATTAAAACAAGTTTTTATCATTGTCTGTTTCTCCTTTTCGATCATCCCGCTTGCCTCTTTGATGAAAAAAACAAGCCGGTGGAATTTTCCCCGGCTGTTTTTATCTTTATGCGGGCTGTAACCTGCGGGCATATTTTGCCGAACAATCCCGAATGCCTTGCCGCAAAGCAACAGCAAGTGTACTGGTATGGTTACACATTGTTTCACCTAGTGCGACAGATGGTTTTGTCCTGCCATGGAAATCACTGCCGCAAGTGGACAGCAGTCCATATTGTTTCGCGATTGCCGCATACATTTCTGTCTGCTGTGCGGTATGATAGCTGCTGTATACTTCTATGCCATCCAGCCCATACTGGACAAGTCGGGCAATCGTATTTTGCGCGATGCCCGCGCCTGCGCCTGGATGCGCCAGCACAGCAGCGCCGCCGCAGGCATGGATTTGTTCAATCGCCTGCTGGGTGTGCATATAACGGATTGGCACATAAGCTGGTTTGCCTGGCGCACAGTAATCCCAATAAAAGTTTAGATATGGGTTGTCACTGCGTGACCCACCCGGCAAATAAGGCTGGATTAAAGCATTGTGTTGGTTTTCTGGATCGTTTAACGCAGCTTCGGCAATCAGTTCTCCTGTAATTACGCCATGGTTGGCATTTTTACATAGCCATGCGCCATCCAGTTGGAGCCTGCAGCATTTGCGTACAAGTTCTATACGAAGTCCCCCAGCATAGCGTTCCTGTTGGAGAATGCCTGATTCTATATCCGCAAATATTGGGTCTGTTTCATCAATTCCATACCCCAGGATATGCAGATGTGTGCCATCCATGATGCTGTCCAGCTCAATGCCGCTAAGTACCGTCACACCATAAAGCATTGCCGCTTGTTTTGCCGGCGCAATGCCGCGTACGGAATTATGGTCAGTCAGCGCGATCGTAGAAATCCCACGTGCAGCGCAGCGGCGCACCAGTTCTTCCGGCTGGGTTTCACCATCAATGCTTATGCTTGAATGAATATGTAAATCAGCAGTTTGATTCATGGTTTCCCCCCTTTCTCGTTTTAAAATTGTGTTTTTCTCTATCAGTTCATGGTCTGCCCACCTGAAATATTCACTGCCTGTCCTGTCATATATTCCGCATAATCAGATGCCAGGAATACTGCAATATCCGCAACATCTTCCGGTGTTACCCAGCGGCCAAGCGGGATATCTGCCTGCCATGCTTTGAGTGAATCTTCTGGCTGTATGCCATCAATTTCATAAACCGCCTGCGCTTCACGCATGGTCATTTCACTCATTACCGAACCCGGGCAGAAGCAGTTGACACGGATGCCGGTATCTTTGAGTTCCATCGCCAGCGCACGGGTAAAGCCAATGACGGCGGATTTGGTTGCACAATAATGCACCTGTTTTGGGATTGCGCCTTTACCCGCCTGTGACGCTGTATTGATAATGCGTCCGCTGCCCTGTTTTTTCATCTGTGGGATGACAGCGCGGGAACACAGGAATACCCCTTTGCAGTTGACCGCAAAGATTTTATCCCACCAGTCCTCAGGCATTTTTTCAATTTCACTGACCGTACAGATACCCGCGTTATTATAAAGCAAATCAATTTTGCCAAACATCTGGATCGCTGTGTCAACCATGGTTTGCACTTCGGCTGCATTGGTCACATCAACCTGTATGGCAGCGGCTTCGCCGCCCATTTCCTTGATTTTTGCCGCGGTTTCTTCTGCGCCCGTCAGTGACATATCCGCTGCCAGTACCTTTGCGCCATGCGCTGCCAGCGCCATGCAAATGGCGCGTCCAATGCCCGCGCCGCCGCCGGTGACAATTGCTGTTTGACCTTTCAGTGAAATCCCTTTGTTTAACATATTTATTCCTCCTGTCGATGTGGTTGTTTTTGTGATTTGGTATGCAGGTTGCTGACCAGCAATGATACGAATATCATGGCACAGCCAACCAGCATTTTCGCGTCTATGGCTTCTTGCAGCAGCAATGCCCCCGCAAGGCAGCCAAAGACAGATTCCATGCTTAAAAGAATTGTTGCGACTGCTGCGGGTGCATATTTGATGCCGATATTCTGCGCGGAAAGCGCAAAAACAGAACAAAATACGGCTAGATAAAGGATGCCAGCCAATACTGATACGGATATGGCGGTGGGATGCGGCTCAAAAATGAAAGCAGGTATTGCCGCGATAACAGATGATACCAGCATAGTTATCCATGCAATTACCATCATATCGCAGTCACTGGCATACAGGCTGACCGTGGCAATTTGCAGCCCGAAGAATATACCGCCAATCAGCGATAATATCTCGCCCAAACCTGGAATCAAACCGCTATTCAGCGAAATCATACCGACGCCGGCAAAGCACAGGCACGCTGCCGTAAGGTTCCATGCAGTCGGGATGCGCCCGCCTGCCGCCCAAACCAAAAATGGCACCAGTATGACATAAACCGCGGAAAGGAATGCGCATTTGCCTGCGGTGGTATAGCGCATTCCCACAAGTTGGATGATGTGTCCGACTGCGACAAACAAACCGACAACCAATCCAACTACCCAGGTTTTGCGGGATGCGGCGCGCAGTCGTTTCCATAAAAATGGGAACAAAATCAGTGTGCCAATGCCAAACCGCACCATTAGGATGAAACAGGGCGGCAGTGTATCCAGCGCACGCTTGGCAATGGCAAACCCACTGCCCCAAGCCATTGCGGCAAGCAGCAGCAAGATACAGGCACCCAAGCTTTTGACGGGAAACCCACCGCTTTTTCTGTTATACATCTTCACGCTTTACTTTCCGGGCATGGCAGTCTATCGCAATGACAAAGACAATCACAATGCCGCGGATGAGCTGCTGATAATAAGACGAAATATTTTTAAGACTCATAGCATTTTCCAAAATGCCCAGCAGAAAAATGCCGATGAGTGACTGCACAACCCCGCCATAACCGCCGTTAAATGGCGTGCCGCCGACAACAACGCCACAATTGACCAGCAATGCGGTATTTTCGCCATAAGTTGCGGAACCGGAATTGAGTTCCGCGGAGAAACAGAACCCGGCAAGCGCCGCGCACATCCCGCTAATCAGGAATGTTATGCGCAAATGCCGTTTGGTATTGATGCCGGAATATGCCGCAACACTTTCATCCCCGCCAACAGCAAAGCAGTTGCGTCCAAATTGGGTATGGGTCATCACCCACCAGCAGATGAAAAACATCACAATAACTAGCCATGTGATAAAGTTGATGCCGAGGAATTTGCCATTGCCGAAATATGTATACATTTGGCTGGTGCCTGAAACAGGGCGTCCATTACTTGCCACCAGTGAAACACCGCGCAGCACCATCATCATGCCAAGGGTACAAATAAAAGAGTTTGCGCCTTGGTCTACAACAATAAAAGCGTTAATCGCGCCGACAATCAGCCCAACCGCAAGCACAACCAGCAAAATAGCAGGCAGCGGCAGATATTTTTGAAGCTGGATTGCTAAAATGCCGGTTAAACACATATTGGTACCCAGCGACAAATCACATTCGCCGGAAACAATACAAAATGTCACGCCAAATGCCATAATCAATAAGATTGTCACCTGGAGCATTAAAGCGGATAAGTTTGCCCCGGTCAGGAAATAAGGGCTGAGGAATGGCATAATCACAAAAAACGCTATGATTGCAATCAGTGCTTTTTGTTTTTTCATCACTTTCCAAATGCGTGCCGGTGTTTGGGTTTTATCCATATTTGATCCCTCCCTTTTGTTATACCGTCCGGCGGCTGTCCAGCCAGATGGCTGCAACCAGGATAACGCCTTTCCAGACATTTTGCATATTGGGGTCAATGCCCAGCATATTGAGTGCATTTGCCATGATGGTAAACAGTGCGACACCAAGCACGGTATTCAGCACACTGCCCTTGCCGCCGGATAGGCTGGTGCCGCCAATCGTTACCGAAAGGATAGCGTTGCATTCATAATTGCGTCCAGCAATCGGCAGCGCGGAACCAACACGGCAAGTCATAATGAATGCGCCAAGTGCGGTCAGTATGCCAGTGACAACATAAATCATGATAATAATTTTAGAAACCGAAATGCCGCACAGTTCGGCTGCAACTGGGTTGCCGCCTGCCAGATGGATGCTGCGTCCAATCGGCATTTTCTTCATCATAAATTGCAGGACGGCAGTAACAACGATGAAGATAATCAGCATAACCGGAAGATATCCTATTCCGCCGTTGCCGATGAACTGCGTAAAATCAGTTTGGTTCAAGGCAACATAGTTGCCGCCATTTGCGATTAAGGCAAGCGCGCCAAATACGGTCTGCATCCCAAAGGTGATAAATAATGCGTCAGAGTCATCACGTGCGCCGCATACCACCAGGATTATGGCATTCAGCAGCCCACACGCTGCGCCTGCAATCAATACAACGATAAGTGCCGCTATGCCCATGCGGTTGAGCAGTATAGCAGAGATAATGCCCATTAGGGAAAATGTACCCGCTACCGAAAGGTCAATATATCCGCCGATGATTACCAGTGTCATGCCAAGGGCAACCATGCCAAGCGGCACGAACTGCCGCACCAGGCTTAACAGGTTATCCGCCGCAAGGAAGGACGGCTGTACGATACAAGTATATATCGTTAGCGCCAAAATACCAATTAAAATCAGGTATTCATTTAGGAATTGTTTTACTGCCTGCTTTTTCTGTATATTGTTTTTTGCAGGTTTCGCTGATGCTGCGGCATTCATTGATTTTCCCCCTCTCCCAATGCGGCTGCCATGATTTGTTCGGATGTTGTATGCTCTGGGTCAAATTCACCCGCAATACGCCCATTGGATAAAACCAGCACACGGTTAGACATATTCAGCACTTCGGGCAGTTCACTGGAAATCATAATGACGGTGCTGCCGGATTCCGCGATTTTTTTCATCAGCAGATAGATTTCATACTTTGCACCAACGTCAATACCGCGGGTGGGTTCATCCATAATCAGCACTTTGGGAT
Organism: uncultured Butyricicoccus sp.; assembly: GCA_964017555.1. Classification (GTDB taxonomy): domain Bacteria; phylum Bacillota; class Clostridia; order Oscillospirales; family Butyricicoccaceae; genus Butyricicoccus_B. Next base: position 34,718 of record CAXHNU010000007.1, read on the forward strand.
GAGTTTCCATCCAGCGGGCAATCAGGCATTTTTGCTGGTTGCCGCCTGATAATTTGCCGATATAAACATCGCTGCTCGGCGTTTTGACTGATAACGCTTCAATCTGATGGTCGATAATCTGCTGTTCTTTTTTCTTGTCAAAAATACCGCCGGATGTGAAATGGTCAAACGATGCCATGGTGATATTAGTCCCTACATCAAAGTTTAACAGCAAACCTTGCTGTTTGCGGTCTTCGGTGACAAACCCGAACCCTGCGCGGATGGCGTCGCCTGGAGAATGGATATCAAGTTTTTTGCCTTCCAAATAGATTTCACCGGAATGCCGCTTGTCTGCACCAAATATCGCGCGGACGGTTTCGGTGCGCCCCGCGCCAACCAGCCCGACAAACCCAAGAATTTCCCCTTTACGCGCAGTAAAGTTGATATCATGCAGTTTTTTGGTGTTGATGCCTTTGACCTCTAAAATGGTATCACCGATTTCTTTGACCCGCGGCGGATATTCGTTTTCAATCGAACGCCCAACCATTTCAGCAATCATGGATGGACGGGTAACATCAGCAATATCTTTGGTGCTGATGACATTGCCGTCCCGCATGACGGTGACACGGTCACAAAGGTCAAAGATTTCATCCAAACGGTGGCTGATATAAATAATCGTAATGCCTTTGGCTTTTAAATCGTGGATAATCGCGGTCAGACGATCCATTTCTTCCGCAGTCAAAGTGGTGGAAGGTTCATCCATAATAATCAGTTTGGAATCATAGGATAATGCTTTACAGATTTCTACCATCTGCTTTTCGGAAACCGAAAGATCTTCCACTGGCGTATACGTATTGATTTTACTGCCGATGCTGTCCAGCAGCTGCCGCGCCTCGGCATGGACTTTTTTCATGCCGCCAAGTTCTTTGAACCGTCCCAGGAAAATATTTTCACCAACCGTCATTTGGTTGACTAGGTTAAATTCCTGGTAAATGATAGAAAGCCCCAGCCCAAGTGATTCAATCGGCTTTTTGACTTTCATTTCTTGTCCATCAAAGATAATCGTGCCTTCATCTTTTTTATAAACGCCGGAAAGGATTTTCATCAGTGTGGATTTGCCTGCGCCGTTTTCGCCAACAATGCCATGCACCTGCCCTTTGCGGATGTCAAAGGACACCTTATTTAACGCAACAACATTGGGAAAACGTTTGGTGACATTTTGAACGGAAAGCATGGTTTCTGTGCCCATATCTACACCTCCTGTTTTTTGGAATCCCCCCTGCTGGATGGATACCAGCAGGGGGGTATCTATTTATAAAAATTTTTATCAATCAGCCCCAACCAGCGGTAAAATCACCAGCGTTATCGGCTGTAATTACAACATTTGCTGTAACGGTATCTTTTTGGATTTTTTCGCCATCCCCATTGAGGAATGCAAGTGCTGCTTTGATCTGGATTTCTGTATTTGCGTCAAAATCCTGCATCGAAGTGCTCTTGAAACAGCCGCCTTTTGCAATTTCATCAAGCGCGCCCTGTGTGCCGTCTACCGAGAAAAACATAATGTCTTTTTCGCGCCCAATATTTTGCGCAGACTGGATAACTGCAAGGGTTGCAAGGTCAAAATGGGAGAATACCGCGTCAATTTCCGGATATTTGGACATATAAGATTCCATAATATTCATTGCTTCCGCAGTTGACCACTGTGCAGACTGTTCCTCTAAGATTTCATACTGTGGATAATTCTGCATAACACCGCGGAAACCTGCTGTGCGGTTAATCTGGCAGGTGGAACCCATCAGCCCATCAATCATAACGATTTTGCCGCCATCCGGCAGCAGTTCCATCAGCATAGAAGCCATTTGACGTGCCGCCATGGTATCATCTGGTCCGACATAGCAGTGATATGCTTCTGAATCGTTGACAACATTTTGGGAGTTGATGACAACACAGCCCGCATCTACAGCACGCTTCATTGGAAGACTTAGCGCAGATGGATCCAACGGGTTGATAATAATTGCATCACAGTTTTGTGTCAGTGCATTGGCGATCTGGTCGGTCTGTTTTTGCGGGTCATTCTGCGCATCAAAGCTAATGAGTTCAAACCCCATTTCTGCGGCGCCTTTCTCCATCAGCCCGCTCATATATGCCATGGATTCATCAGATTCATCGGGGCATAGCCAAGCAATTTTCCATTTGCTTCCGTCCTCTTTGGTGCCGCTTAAATTGCAGTCCGCTGGAATATAATCGGAAACAACTGGTGCGGTTTTGAAATCGGCAACATTCACTGGTTCCAGGTTTTCAAACTCGGATGACACATTGCTGCCAGATGATGGCTGTGAACCGGCGCCAGATGCTGCCTGTCCTCCGCCATCGTTTGCCGCTGGCGTACAGCCGGCAAGCAGTCCTAGTACCGTAGTAACGGCAATCCATCTTCTCAGGTTTTTACGTTTCATTTTGTTTTCCTCCTTTTGTACTTTAGCCCCAACCAGCTTCAAAGTTGCCGGCATTATCGCTTTGAATTGCAATATAAGGGGGCACAGTATCCTTTTTGAGTTTGTCGCCATCGCCATTTAGGAATGCCAGCGCTGCCAGCAGCTGCGTTTCGGAAAAGAAATTAATATTCTGCATAGCCGTACCAACAAAACAGCCGCCTGAAGCAATTGCGTCCAATGCGCCTTGTGCGCCGTCTACCGAGAAAAATTTAATTTCGCCGTCCCGGTTAAATGCCTGTGCGGATTGGATTGCAGCCAACGTCGCCAGGTCAAACTGGCTAAATACCACATCAATTTTGGGATATTTGGACAGATAAGATTCCATGACATTCATCGCTTCATTGGTAGACCAGTTTGCGGTTTGTTCTTCCAGGATTTCATATTCCGGATGGCTTTGCAGCACACCACGGAAACCTTTGGTGCGGTTAATCTGTGCTGTGGAACCCATCATACCATCAATTATCACGATTTTTGCGCCATTAGGAAATGCTTCCATCACCATAGACGCGGTAAGCTGTCCGCTTATAACATCATCCGGCCCAACATAGCAATCATACGATTCCGCATCATTGACATGGTTCTGGGAATTGATTACTACCAAGCCAGCATCCCTTGCTTTCTTCATCGGGATGGATAACGCGGAAGCATCAATTGGGTTAATAATTACCGCGTCACAGCCCTGCGTAATAGCATTGTTGATATGGTCAGATTGTTTTTGCGGGTCGCTTTGCGCGTCGAAATAAATCATTTCAACCCCATATTTCTGTTCCAGTTCACGATGTACGTCAGACATATATTTCATGGACTCATCCGATTCATCGGGGCATAGCCAAGCGATTTTCCACTTGGTTCCATCCGCTTTGGTGCTGCTGACATTGCAGTCATCCGGAATGAAATCAGATACTTGTGGGTTGGTTTTGAAATCAGACACATTCAATGGCTGCAAATCGGGAAATTCTGACGCTGCAGATGTGCTGCCGCTGGATGGCTGGGAACCGGCACCGGATGTGCTTGCTTGCCCACCGCCATCGTTTGCCGCTGGCGTGCAGCCAGCCAGCAGCCCTAGTACCGTGCCTACTGCAACCCACCTTCTTATGTGTTTGCGTTTCATTTTGTTTTCCTCCTTTTATTCCATCCGCAGCCGAACAAATCCATTTTTATGCTGCGGTCATGGCTCAAACTGCTGATATTATGGTTTCCTTATCAGTATCACCACCTGTTACAAGATATTTGCCTTTTTATCAGGCAAAAACCGTTTTTACTGCGGCATATTTGCGTTGTCGCAATATATGTTATCAGTTTGTAAAAATATTTTGATTTATTATTTCGTAAATGGGTATTCCGTATATCCCAGCATATCCGATTGCTAAAAAACAAGATATCCCTTTTTGCCGGATTTCTGCTATGATAGGGAATATATAATTTAACTTTTAAAATGATATTTAATTATTTATTGAATTTATGATACCTTCTTTGTTCCACTTTGTCAATACTCTTTTCTGAAAACGAAAATTTCTAGCTATCTTGCACATTTGCCGGGCATTTTTTTGTAAGATATAACAATAGCACAAATGCGGGCGGTACAAGGCGCATATTTTTGGATATATGCCGCGAATTGTGCATCGTTACCCTTGAAATCATCCCGTTTTGTGGTACAATAAATAAACAGGCTGCCGAATTTCCCCTTTTGTTTCCCAGCCTGTTACCTTTTTAATTTGGAGAAGATATGATTATGATGGATTGGAAATATCTTGCGGACAAACTGTTCCCGCATATCACCCAAACCCCAGAACAGCTCGAAGCCCGTTTCCCAAAACGCAACTTGCCGGAAGGCGCAAAAGTCACCCGTATGGGCCCCAGCCCAACCGGTTTTATGCACCTGGGCAATTTATATGGTGCGTTGGTGGATGAACGCCTTGCCCATCAATCGGGCGGTGTTTTCTATCTGCGCATTGAAGATACCGACCGCAAACGCGAAGTTGAAGGCGGCGTACAAACCATTATTGACGCTTTTTCTTCCTTTGGGCTGCCATTTGATGAAGGGGCGGCGCTGGATGGCGAAACCGGTGATTACGGCCCCTACCGTCAATCCCAACGCGCTGAAATTTATCAAACTTTTGCCAAAGCACTCATGGCGCAGGGCATGGCATACCCCTGCTTCTGTACGGAAGAAGAACTTGCCGCAAACCATGCCGCGCAAGAGGCGGGCAAAGAGAACTTTGGGTATTATGGAAAATATGCGGTTTGGCGTGACCGTCCGCTTGCTGACATTGAAGCCCAGCTTGCCGAAAATAAACCTTATGTTGTGCGGTTCCGTTCAGAAGGTTCAGTGCAAAATAAAATCCGGCATGATGATTTGGTCAAAGGCAAGTTGGAAGTCACCGAAAATGACCAGGATATTGTCATTTTGAAATCCGACGGCATTCCCACTTATCATTTTGCCCATGTCATTGACGACCATTTAATGGGTACCACAACGGTTGTCCGCGGTGAAGAATGGCTTGCTACATTGCCTGTTCATCTGCAATTATTCCGTGCATTGGGCTGGAAACCGCCGAAATATGCGCATACTGCCCAACTGATGAAAATTGATGAACAAACCGGCGGCAAGCGCAAGCTGTCCAAACGCAAAGACCCAGAACTTGCCCTCACCTATTATGCAAAAGAAGGGTATCCGGCGCCTTGTGTGCTGGAATATTTAATGACGCTACTCAATTCTAACTTTGAAGAATGGCGGCGCGCCAACCCGGATGCGCCGATGCAGGATTTCCCATTCAGCACCAAAAAAATGAGTGGTTCCGGTGCGCTGTTTGACATTGACAAACTGAAGGATGTTTCAAAAAATGTGATTTCGCATATGTCCGCTGCCGCAGTTTATGACAATGTTGCCGCTTGGAGTGCGCAGCATGACCCGGCATTTCATGCGCTGTTCACCCGCAGCCCGGAAAAATCCCAGGCATTTCTGGCGATTGGGCGCGGCGGCAAAAAACCTCGCAAAGATATTGCACTTTGGACAGATGTGAAACCTTATATGGATTTTCTGTTTGATGAACTTTTCCAGCCGGATTACACATTGCCGCAGCGGGTAAACGCGGCGGATGCCAAAGCAATCCTTGCTGATTTTGCCGGTGTTTTTGATGCGGATGATACGCCGGAGGGCTTTTTTGATAAGATGAAAACCATTGCCGTGGCACATGGTTATGCGGCGGAAACCAAGGCATGGAAACAGAATCCGGAACAGTATAAAGGTGCGGTTGGGGATGTTTCCATGGTGATTCGGATTGCGGTTGCCGGCAGGCAAAATGCGCCGGATTTACAAAGCGTGATGCAGATTATGGGCAAAGAACAGGTTTTATCCCGCTTGCACGCCTGCCAGCAGGCGCTGTGACTAAAATAATGGGAGGGGATATCCCTTCCCTGCCGCAGCAAGAATCCAAGTAATATGTGAATACCAGACTGGGGGAATTTTAAAATATGGAGAATACAGTAAACTTTTCAACCATGGAGAATGTAAACAACTTTTTAACCGAAATCATTGATGAAGATATTGCGGCAGGGCTTGCGGAACAGATTCATACCCGTTTTCCACCCGAACCCAATGGTTATCTGCACATTGGGTCTGCAAAAGCCATTTTCATCAACTGGTCAATCTCAAAAAAATATCACGGTAAATTCAACCTGCGTTTTGATGACACGAACCCCGTGCGGGAAGATGATGAATATGTGCAGGCGATTCAAAAAGACATTGAATGGCTGACAGGGGAAAGCCCCAATGGCGGTATTTTTTATGGTTCTGATTATTTTGAAACCTGTTATGAATGTGCGGTTGCGCTGATTCAAGCAGGCAAAGCCTATGTCTGCGATTTGGGACAGGAGGAAATGCGCGCCACGCGCGGCACATTGACCGAACCCGGGCAGGACAGCCCTTATCGGAACCGTTCCGTCGAAGAAAATCTTGCTTTATTCCATGCCATGCGTGCCGGGGAATTTCCGGATGGCTCCAAAACCTTGCGGGCAAAAATTGATATGGCATCGCCCAATATGAATATGCGTGACCCGGCAATTTATCGGATTGTCCGTGCCCATCACCACCGCCAAGGGGATGCTTGGTGCATTTATCCGCTGTATGATTTTGCACACCCCATCCAGGATGCGATTGAAGGGATTACCCATTCTTTATGTTCGATTGAGTTTGAAAACCACCGCCCTTTATATGAATGGGTAGTAGACAACTGCCCATTGCCGCACCATCCCAAACAGCGGGAATTTGCCCGGCTGAATGTGACCAATACGGTTATGAGTAAACGTTATCTGCGGGAACTAGTATTTGAAGGGCTTGTAGAAGGTTGGGACGACCCGCGTATGCCAACATTATGTGGTTTGCGTCGTCGCGGTTACACCCCGGCTTCTATCCTGGATTTTGTGCGCCGCGCAGGAATTGCAAAAGCAAATTCACTGGTCGATATCCGCCTGTTGGAACACTGCATCCGAGAGGAATTAAATGAAACAGCCCTGCGCCGCATGGCAGTCACTGAACCCATCAAACTGACCATTACCAACTATCCGGCGGGGCAAACCGAATATTTTGATATTCCAAACAATCCACGCGATGCCGCTGCCGGCACCCGTAAAGTACCATTTACCGGCACGCTTTATATCGAAAAGAGCGATTTTGCTGAAGTGCCGCCTCCGAAGTTCCAGCGGTTAAAACCTGGCGGCGAAGTGCGGCTGATGGGTGCATATATTGTTAAGTGCCAAGAAATCATGAAAAATGATGCGGGAGAAATCATCGAATTAAAGTGCACGGCTGATTTGGAAACTGCCAATGGAATGCCAATTGACGGGCGCAAAGTCAAAGGGACAATCCATTGGGTATCCGCTGCCCATGCCATTGATGGAAGCTGCTGTTTATATGAAAATCTGTTTACACTGGAAAACACCAGCGATGTTCCGGAGGGTACCAATTATTTGGATTATCTGAACCCGGATTCTCTCAAACGGCTGGAGGGCTGCAAATTGGAACCGTCCATTGCAGATGTGCCTGTGGGCACACGGATGCAGTTTGTCCGGATGGGATATTTCATCAAGGATATAGAAGAAGGGCGGTATAACCGCATTGTTACACTGAAAGACAGCTTTGCCAAAACACTCAAATAAAATAATTCCCCTGCACAGGGGGCAGCACCATAAAAGGAATTTTTATGGTGCTTTTTTTATCTTGCCGCAACAGTTTGCGCATCACACGATTTGACGGGTGTCAATCAAAAAAATCGATAGCAGGCTGTTGACATTGAAAGCATAGTATGCTATTATTATTTCACGGGGAGTGGTACCTATGGAAAAAGCAATCACTTATGGCGCACTGATCAAACAAATCCATGATGGCATGGGAAAACAAGCAAATAATTCACTGCGGGCGCAGGATTTGACAATCACCCAAGTCCGTGTTTTGATTGAACTGCGTTTTGCGCCAGAAAAACAAATCGCACTAAAAGAATTGGAGCGGCAACTTCATGTCGCGCAATCTACCGCTGCCGGAATTGTTGCCCGTTTGGAGCAAAAAGGGTTTATTGAAGCGTTTAACAGCCCAACCGATCGCAGAATCAAAATGCTTCGTCTTACACCCGCAGGTGAAAGCTGCTGCCAATTAGCCGACCAATATATGGCGCAATCCGAAGAAAGATTATTATCCGGCTTAACCGAAATCGAACGCACAGTATTTTTTGCTCTGCTGGAAAAGATATTAAAAAACCTGGAATAAATGCCTGCACCTTTACAGGCATTTATTCCAGCCCAAATCAACAGCGTGATATTAATATCATGCGATATAATTTAGGAGGAAATTATCATAAAAAATTCTAAAACAGTTGAAATTTTCGAGAAAGCACCCATATCCCAAGCTGTACTCAAAAATGCACTGCCTGCAATGGCTGCGATGCTGATGGTGATGATTTATAATTTGGCGGATACATTCTTTATCGGTCAAACCCATAACGCACTACAAGTGGCGGCAGTTTCATTGGCCATGCCCATATTTTTGATCTTTATGGCAGCGGGTACTGTGTTTGGCATAGGCGGTACTTCTGTGATTTCCCGTGCATTGGGGCAGGGGCAGACTGCATATGCCAAAAAGGCCTGCTCATTTTGTATGTGGGGATGTGTGGTAACTGGCGTTATCATGTCAATGGGATTCCTTATTTTTATGGATAAAATTTTAACGCTTGTAGGCGCAAGCCCTGACACTTGGAGCTATGCAAAATCCTATCTGATGATTGTCAGTTTGAGCGGGCCGTTTGTACTCATTTCCAATTGTTATTCCAATGTTATACGTGCTGAAGGACAGTCAAATCAGGCTATGATGGGGCAGGTTTTGGGGAACCTCCTAAATGTTGTGCTTGATCCTATTATGATATTGGTTTTGGGCTGGGATATCACGGGTGCGGCAATTGCAACCGTCATTGGCAATGTTATTGGTGCGTGCTATTATATCCTCTATTTTATGCGTGGCAAATCCACTTTGAGCATCAGCATCAAGGATTTAAGACAAAAAGGAAATGTGTGCCGCAATATACTGTCTATTGGTATTCCATCAGCACTTGGTTCTGTATTGATGAGTGTTTCGCAAATCATCATGAATAGCCAAATGGTTCGTTATGATGATATGGCTGTGGCTGGGATAGGTGTTGCCATGAAAGTCGTTACCATCACCGGTATGGTTTGCATGGGATTAGGACAAGGCATTCAGCCGCTGCTTGGTTATTGTGCTGGCGCAAAATTGTGGAATCGATTTAAAAAGACATTGCGTTTTTCGCTGATTTTTTCATTCGCATTAGGTGCTGTTTTAACCATATTTTGCTACTTATTTGTCGATTCAATTGTAGGCGTATTCCTGACAAACGCGAGTGCCTGTGCTTATGCAGTGAGGTTCTCTCGCATTTTACTAACAACAAGCTCTTTGTTTGGCATATTTTACGTATTAATGGGTGCATTGCAAGCAGTAGGTGCAGCGACTTCAGCTTTAATTATCAATTTGAGTCGGCAAGGCATTATTTTTATTCCTACCTTGTTCATTTTACAATCAGCAATTGGAATTACTGGGCTTGCATGGGCACAACCGGTTGCAGATGTACTCTCCATTATTTTAGCGTTGTTCCTCTATTGCTATGTTTGCCGGAAAATGATTAACAACGATTTGCAGATATCTGCTTATCATGATACAAATACAGTTTCCTGTTGATGTGTGTGTGTTATATAAATAAAGGATATATTTTCGTTCTTTTGGTGGGGCAGGGGCTGTAAAAAACGCCCTGTTTCCTAAAAACATTTTTATCAAAAGTTAAAGAAATCCCGCAGAAGGTCAAGTTTACCAAACCTTCCGCGGGATTTTTTATCCATTTCTTTTTGTCACCCCGGCTTTGTCCCATACATAGGATGCAGCAAGAAAGGTGGGAACACAATGACAATTTATGTAGTCCAACCGGGCGATACACTTTATACCATTGCCCGTCAGCATGATGTACCCGTGCAGCGTATTGTTTCTGACAATGGCTTGCATGAACCCTCACGCCTGACACCTGGTCAGGTGCTTGTGATTCAATATCCCAAACAGGTTTACACGGTGCAGCAAGGGGATACCCTTGGCAATATTGCCAGCCGTTTTGGGATGACGGTTTATGAGCTTTGGCAGAATAATCCGCAGCTCGGCGGCAATGACCGCATTTTCCCTGGACAGCAGTTAGTGCTTGCCTATGATGGGGTGAAAAAAGGAACGCTCGCTGTGAATGGATATGCGTATCCACATATTGATTTATCCATTTTGCGCAAAACCCTGCCATACCTCACGTATTTATCTGTTTTTTCCTTTGGTGCACAGCCAGATGGCAGCATCACTTACATTGATGACGCAAACCTTCCAGAAGCCGCACGGGAATTTGGCGCTGTCCCGCTGATGGTATTAACAACCCTTGCTGAAGATGGCACATTCTCTGGCGAACGTGCCAGCGCATTGCTGCATAACCCGGAAGCTCAAGCCAAATTGGCACAAAACTTGATAAATTATATGTCACAGCGCGGTTATGGCGGTGTTGATGTTGATTTTGAGTACATTCCGCCAGCAGATCGCGAACGCTATGCCGCATTTATTGCTATGCTGCGCTGTGAACTTGGCAAGCATGGATATACTGTTATGGTTGCCCTTGCACCCAAGACTTTTGCTGGGCAGAAAGGGCTGCTATATGAAGCCCATGATTATGCGCTGCTTGGGCAGGCGGCTGACGATGTTTTATTAATGACCTATGAATGGGGATATTCACGGTCTGAACCGATGGCTGTTGCGCCAATCAACAAAGTCCGCCAGGTGGTGCAATATGCTGCTTCTGTTATTCCACCCGATCGTACTTTTATGGGCATCCCGAATTATGGATACGATTGGTCATTCCCTCCATGTTATCCCTATCATATCGCCTGTTTTAAGAAGTGAGTCATTTTTGTATAGAAAATGCACATTCGTTGAAATGACATCCGATCTATCATGCGCTATAATACAACTATACTGAAACAAAACAAAGCAAAACTACGGAAAATATCAAAATATTGCTTCAAAAATCCGTTCAAAAAAGACATACCTATCAAAGCTAAGGAGGCTGTTAAAATGAAAAAAATTCGTATTGGTTTGGTTGGATCTGGCTGGATGGGCAAAGCGCATTCCTCTGCGCTTGCAGATGCCCAAATGCTTTTCGGCCCGGATTATGGCGTTGCATCTTTTGAAATCGTTGCGGACGCAAATGAAGCTGCCGCAAAGTCTGCACAAGAAAAAATCGGGTTCCGCCGTTATACGACTGATTGGCATGAAGTTGTTTGTGACCCGGATGTTGATCTTGTGGATATTGCAACACCAAATGCTTTCCATTATGAAGTTGCAAAAGCAGCGCTTGAACATGGCAAAAATGTTTATTGTGAAAAGCCCTTATCCATTTCCGCAGCGGAATCCCGCGAACTGGCAGAAATTGCTGCACAAAAGGGTGTTGTCAATTATGTCGGCTATAACAATACCATGAACCCTGCCAATGCGTATGTCCGTGAACTGGTGCAGTCAGGCGCACTTGGCAAGATTATGCGTTTTACCGGGACTTATGACCAAGACCAGCTTTTGGATGAAACATTGCCCATCACCTGGCGGCATATCAACAAACTTGCTGGCTGCGGCGCACTTGGCGATCTTGGTTCTCATCTGCTGTCCATCTCTCAGTTTATCATGGGCGATATTACTGCGGTCAATGCGATGTCAACCACAGTTTTCCCCAAACGCCCAAAATCCGCTGGTTCTTCTGAAATGGCTGACGTTGAAAACGAAGATATCATCACCTTTATGGCACAATATGCAAATGGTGCTATCGGCACCATTGCCGCATCCCGCGTTGCCACAGGACGTAAAAATTACTTATGTTATGAAATCCAAGGGACAAAAGGTTCTGTCCGTTATGACCTTGAACGCATGGGGGAAGTCCAGGTATATTTCCAGTCTGATGATGAACGTGACCGCGGGTTCCGCACTGTGCTGCTCAACCCAAAACACAAAGGCTATGCAGCCTTCCAGCCCGCAGGCGGCATCGCTATCGCTTATAATGACATGAAAATCCTTGAAGTCCATGAACTCTTTGCGGCGCTCACCAAAGGTGAACCTTATGCCTGCAATTTTGAGTTTGGCTATAAAATTGACCGCACCGTAGCTGCTGTACTAAAATCTGCAAAAGACCATACCTGGGTTGAAGTAAAGTAGAAAGGAGGGCTGTTATTATGGCAATCAAAACAGGTATTGCCCCAGATTCTTGGGGCGTATGGTTTCCATCCCATGAAAAGCAAACCCCTTGGTACCGTTGCATGGATGAGATGAAAGTTTCCGGTTATATGGGCATCGAGCTTGGTCCTTGGGGTTATTTCCCTACCCAAGCCCCGATCCTCAAAAACGCGCTGCAAGCCCGCGGGCTTGCGCTTGTAGCTGGCACAGTCGGCGGCAATTTCCTTGATGATGCTTCAATTGATGAAATGTGCCGCACAATTGATGAAATTGCCGCGCTGCTTAAACATTTCCCGGAAGCCAAATATATTGTGCTGCTGCCCGCGATGTACACCGATTTGGAAACCGGTAAGCTGGTAATGGACGCGGCGCTGACCGAAGCCGAGTGGCATACTTACTGTAAAAATGTACGGCGTGCCGCTGCCCATGCCGCATCCCATGGTTATATTGGCACATTCCACCCGCACGTGGACTGCCATGTCCAAACTGAAGCTCAAATCGAACGCCTGCTGATCGATACAGATGTCATGCTGTGCCTTGATACTGGGCATCATGTTTATGGCGGCGGCGAACCGGTTTCTTTTTACCGCAAGCACGCAGACCGCATCCCTTATATTCATCTCAAAGATTGCGACCTTGCTGCCAAAGCTGAAATGGACAAAAACCATTGGTCTTTTGCAAAAGCAGTAACAGAAAACATTATGGTAGAACCCGGCAAAGGCAGCATTGATTTTTCCGCGCTGCACAAAGCGCTGGAAGAATCGGGCTATGACGGCTGGGCAGTTGTAGAACAGGATTTGTTCCCTGTAAAATCGTTTGATGATCCCTTGCCGATTGCACGGCGCGGCAGGGAAAACCTCGCAAATGCCGGCTTCTAAATAAACAAAAACCCCTATCTTTGCAAACACCATTATAATCTACCTCATTATTTTTCCGGTTGCTGTGCCCACGCCTCAGGGCACAGCAGCCAAAGCACCGCGCCTTTTATCATAAAAAATAAGCAAACGTGACGTAAGAAAAGAAAGAGAGGAAAAAATGGCTTGGATATTGATTTCATTCGCACTGGTAACCGGATTGGTTGCGCTCATCAGCTGGTGGAAAACACGGGGGACAGATGAAACCACCGCAGATGGTTATTTCCTTGGCGGGCGCAGCCTGACTGGCATGGTTATCTTCGGTTCGCTGATGATGACCAACCTATCCGCAGAACAGCTTGTCGGGCGCAATGGGCAAGGTTATGCCGCAGGCATGACCGCCATGGGCTGGGAATCCATGTGTCCGATTGCCTTGACATTAATGGCAATTTTCTTTGTTCCAAAGTACTTAAAACGTGGGATTACCACAATCCCGGAATTTTTGGAAGACCGTTTTGACCGCAGCACTCGTGTTTTGGTTTCGTTTATTTTCCTTGTGGCTTATATTGTCACCATGCTACCGCTGGTTTTATATGCCGGTTCGGTTGCAATGGAACGTATTTTCAATGTCACGGAAATGCTGGGTGGCAACCGCTTTATGGCAATCACTGTGATGTGTGTCCTTCTGGGCATTATCGGCGGTATTTACGCTATCTTTGGCGGGCTGAAAGCCGTTGCGGTATCCGATACCCTCAATGGTGTTATTTTTATCGTTGGCGCAGCCCTGCTGATCCCGATTCTTGCCTTTATCGCATTGGGTGACGGCAGCATTGCGGAAGGCATTCGCCTGTTTGCAACATCTTCTCCAGAGCATCTCAATGCCATACAGCCGGTCAATGCACAGCCGCCTTATATCCCTTGGCCGATGATTGTCATCGGGTGCGGCATTAACCATGTATCTTATTACTGCACCAACCAATCCATCATGCAGCGTGTCCTTGGCGCAAAGAACTTAAAAGAAGCACAAAAAGGTGCTTTGCTTTCTGGTTTGGCGCTGGTATTCTGCCCGATTTTCCTGGTTGCCCCTGGCATCATCCAGTTTATCCGCGACGGCGGCGTATTGACTGATTTTGATATGGCATATCCGACTTTGGTGAAAGATATCCTGCCTACTCCAGTGCTTGGTTTCTTTGCCGCGGTTATGTTTGGCGCCATCCTGTCTTCGTTCAACTCAGTGCTGAACAGCTCTATGACACTGTTTACCTTGGATGTGCTGCCTGCAGTTTCAAAGAAGGAACGTTCTGCCGAACAGAACATCAAAATTGCAAAACGGTTTGGGCTGGTTCTTTGCTTTGCTTCCATTGTCATCGCGCCATTCCTTGTTTACTTACCCGCAGGCATTTCCACCTTCTTGAACCAGATGTGGGGCTATTACGGCGTCCCTGTCCTTGCAATCGCTATGATGGGTATGCTGAATCCGCATATCCCCAGCTTTGCCCCAAAGCTTGCCATTGTGCTGCACATTGCCGCCTATGGTTTGATGATGAACCTGCTGCCGTTCCATTTCCTCTATTTTGAAACAGCATCTTTCATCTTGGATATCATTGTCCTGTGGGCTTGCGCAAAGCTGAAACCCCGTCCGACAGCTTATATCCTGAAAGACAATGCTCCAGTTGATATGACACCTTGGAAATATCGCTGGCCGGTTATTGTTGTAACCTTTGGCATTCTTGTTGGTATGTACGCGCTGTTCTCCCCAGTTGGGCTTGGCGCATAAAGCGTATCGCGATAAAAAATCCCTGCCTTTGCGGACAGGGATTTTTTCATATTCAGATAAGATGCCTTAGCCATTGCGTCATACCAGCGACATGGTGCGGAACATGGTTGGGGATATGCCATTGGATCCGCGGAATGCCCGTGCAAAATGGGAAGCGCTGTTAAAGCCGGAACGTGCCGCAATTTCTTCTATCGTAGCATTTGTTATGGCAAGCAGGCGTTTAGCCTGCCGCAGCCGATAGGCTAACAAGTATTCATGCGGCGTTTGTCCAAGACTGCGTTGGAACATCCGGATAAAATGGGATGGACTCATGCTGCACTGTGCTGCCAGCACATCCAAAGGCAAGGATTCCGGGTAATGTTCCCGGATATATTGGATTGCTGGTTCCAAAGAGGAAAGTGCTGTATTTTGGGTTCCGGGTGCTGCCAAGCGGCTGAAAATCCGCGTCACCTGATAAGATATCATATGTTCATTGCTTGGCACCGCTTGTGCATATGCAAGAATATTATCAAAACTTTGCCGCAGGGTTGCGTCATTCCCTTCATCAAATACCGCACCATATTTGCCATATAAATAATCGCAATATGCCGCGCTGCTGCAGCCGCTGAAATGGAACCATAAAAATTCGGTCTGCCCCGTGCTAAAGTATTCATGCGGCGTCCGGCAGTCAATCAGCGCGATTTGCCCGCGTTGTGCGGTATAGGGTTTGCCCCTGACCCGCAGCTGCAATGCACCGCTGCAAACATAAACAAATAAGAAGAAAAAATCCTCTGGCAGTGACTGCCGTGCAATTGCGTAATCCTGGTTGCAGTAAAAGTGCCCAATCTGCGACACATAGTAAAGCGCTTGCCGCGCAAATGCGGAAGGAATGGTAAAATCCATAAATGATGGCTGAAAAACACCAGAATCAACGATTTCCATCTGTTTGTTCCCCAAGGGCTTTTTGCAGCCGGTCAATCATTTCCGCGCTGACAACGTGTTCCATACGGCAGGCGTCTTTTTCCGCAATCGCGCGCGGCACGCCCAATACTTCACATAAATACTGGCACAGCAGTTTGTGGCGGCGGCGCACTTCAGCAGCGCGCTGCCGCCCTGCTTCTGTCAGCTCAACTTTCCCATAATAAGCCGGTTCTACCATCCCGGCTTCCCGCAGCACGCTTAACGCCTTTGATACCGATGCACGTGACACGCCAAGCCTGCGGGCAATATCTACCGACCGCACAGGTTCTTGCTGCCCTTGTGACATTTCTAAAATAAGTTCTAAATAATTTTCCCCGGATTCATGAATCGTTGGCATAACCGACCTCCTGGTGAATGCTGCATTACAGCAGGATAATACTGCCGATGGTATGGATAACAAAGGCAGCCAGCCATGCCAGCCCAATTTGGAACATTGCAGAACCAAAAGCCCAGCGCCAACCACCCATTTCGCGTTTGATGGTTGCAAAGGCAGACATACATGGCATATAGAGCAAAATAAAGACAAGGAAACAATAACCGGCAAGCGGTGTAAATGTATTCGCTAAAATCGAGGACAGCATAGCGCTGTCACCGCCCGCGCCGAACAAAACCGATAAGGTGGACACGACAGCTTCTTTGGCAACGAGTCCGGCAAGCAGCGAAACCGCAGCTTCCCAACTGCCAAACCCAAGCGGGGCAAAAACTGGCGCGAGCATCTGCCCGAACCGTCCCAAAATAGAATCCGCGGAATTTTCCGCAACGGTAAAAGACAGGGTAAAGTTTTGCAGCAGCCAAATCAGTACGCTCATCAGAAAAATGATTGTACCAGCTTTGGTCAAAAAGTCCTTTGCGCGCACCCACATATTGCGTACAGTGCCCTTAAAGGTTGGCAGGCGATAAGTTGGCAGTTCCAGCACAAACCCGGAAGATACGCCGCGGAATACGGTTTTTTTCAGCAGGAACCCGGCAAGGATTGCCATGAAAATGCCAAGCACATATAAGCTGATGGTGACAATGCCCGCATGGTCTGGGAAAAATGCCCCGGCAAACAGTGCATACACCGGAAGTTTTGCCCCGCAGGACATAAATGGCGTCAGCATAATGGTCATACGGCGGTCTTTTTCATTTTCCATGGTTCGCGCTGCCATTACCGCAGGTGTGGTACAGCCAAACCCCATCAGCATGGGGACAAAGGATTTGCCGGAAAGCCCAATTTTCCGTAACAGGGTATCCATAATAAAGGCAATCCGTGCCAAATAGCCGGTATCTTCTAAAATAGATAAGAAGAAGAATAAAATAATAATTTGCGGCAAAAAGCTGACAACCCCGCCAACGCCGCCAATCACACCGTCACAAACCAGCCCAATTGCCCAGTCTGACGCGCCCGCATTCACCAGCAGCGTTTCCATCAATGGGGAAAGTTTCCCTTGTATCAGCCCATCAAGCAGATCCATCAGAAATGACCCTGGCGCGCCAAATGTTGTCAGGAACATCGCGCACATAATCAGCGCGAAAATCGGCAGTGCCAGCCATTTGTTCATAACAATTCGGTCAATCCGTTCGGTTGGGGTTAAGGTATGTTTTTCTGGGCGTATGTAACTTTTCCGGACAACCCCTTCAATGAAATCATA
>CAXHNU010000008.1:0-48460 GCA_964017555.1 uncultured Butyricicoccus sp.
CGGGTGCAAAAGATGTGGCAGAAGTGCCAGACATCATGCCATGGCTGTAAACATATTGCACAGCGCTGTAATACCAATTGCCCGAAGGGATATCGGTAAATGGAACTGACTGGGAACCAGCCGGGGTGTCAGATGGCGGTTTTTGGGTCTGGTTATTGTTGTTATTGCCCTGATTGGGGCGGCGTCCGCCGCCGCTGCCGGAAGAACCAGACGAACCAGGGGTGTTGCCGCCAGGGGTATCGCCGCCTGGCGTATCATCCCCGCCTGGTGTATCCCCACCGGAAGTGCTGTCTTTGACAGTCACAGCAATTGGTTTTGAGCCAATGACTTCAGATTTGCGGTTTAGCAAAATAAGGTCTGCTGTGGTTGGCATGGTAAATTCCTTGCCAAAATCCAAAATGCCAAGGGTTAATGTCGCGTCAACATTCAACGGTGCAAGCGAATCAAAATATAAAGTCAAATGGGTTGACGCGTTCGAGGTTGTGCTTTCGATGCGATGGGTTGTAAAAACGGCAGGTTCATGCGGGGTTAATATCACGCCGGGAAAGGTTCCGGCAACATCAAAGTCCAATTGTACGGAATAGATGTTGTCCAGCCCCTCAATATCCTGAATAGGAAAGGATTGCGGTGTTTTTCGTCCACGTCTAAATAAAAGTGAGGGGGATTCCCCTGCCGCAAAAAAGCGCAGGTGGCCGAACAGCAATGAGGACTGCTAAAGCAGCTGCAAGGATAGATTTTAATTATCATGGGGTTTCATCCTCCATGTGGCGGGTTATCCGAATTGTCAGGGGTGTTTGACGTCTGTGTTTATCCGGAAGTTTCGAGGGAGTGGCTGGTTGATGTTTGACGTTGTGGACAGAAATACGAGCGTTTGCAGGCACAATGGTTGGCAGGGTAAGTCGCCCGCCAGGGGATTCAATCCACAATGGTTCTTCAGCGAGTAATGCTTGGCATAGCCGTGGAAATCTGCATATTCGTGGTCAGGCTCAGCACAGCACGAATACTGCCTTGGCAGCAGATTTTCCAACTACTGCAATCCGTCTTTTGGTGTCCATGCATCCGTGTTTCCTGGAGTTTCTGAGAAGCTCTTTTTTCTGCCTGTGTATTCATACAACAAAGATAAAAAGTCCTATCACTGAATTTAACTTCCTTGTCTTACTGGAATTTATCAGCCAAAACCAGGGCAGTGAGCATAACGCATCGTAACATCGTTCTATTTTCTGTCTGAATTTACTGAATCCTCACCAGCTTCGTTTAATGGATGTTTGCAATGATATTTACCTTGTATTATGTCACGGTGTTATATAAAACTGGGTCGCCGCGATCAGTTGCAATCAATAATCAATGTGCCAGCTTTGATTGACTCTTACCCATGCTCATAAGACGATAGTCCTAGCGGATAACCGTCCCAACAGCACCTACCGTTCAATAGGAAACTCCAATGTTTATCACAATGCATAGCTTGATGATTTGAGATGTTATTCCAGTAGCTAGATGGAATATCCTGTGATTTCAATAGGTTTGCGTTGTTCCCGTACGGGTATTCATCCTATGCCTGATGTGCCAAGGCTTATTTGAAATAGAGTCATAATCAGATAGATATTGCTTGCTAAGATTGCCTGTGTTAAAGTTAGCTTGACATGCTGGTAACCTAACTTGGTGCCTGACAATTTATTTCGTTGTCACGCTTTGCGCCTATAGTCAGAGAGCAACCGTTGCAGTTACTGTGTAAGCACGCACGCTTAGGCCGCAGTCAGGAATTCTTAGCCGGAAACTGCCCGGTTTCTTCTGAGTGAACGTGACGGTTCACTGTAACCATCGTCCGTTGTGTAATTGTGTATATTATCTGCATACAACCACCGATATCATATTTAAATCTGAATTTGGCTTGTTTGGTTGCAGAATTAACCGATTTGTTGCCAAGGGTACAATCATAAAGCAACAACTTCATAGGTAATGAATTACGGTTTGGCCAGCTAGGAACCGATAACATCTTTATAGGTATACTAGGCGCTGTACATCGTTGAATGACAAAATCAATGACTTATGGTGCGGATAATTTCCAATAGCCTTGAAAGGTTTGTTACATAGACGGTCGGGAGTAAAATGAGTTCATATTCGTTCTTTGGATTTACTATGGAAATCTACAACCGGCGGTTTGCCGAGATAGATACCAGTACCAGCACCAGTTGCCAGCTAAACGATTCCGGCGGATTTCAATCGTTACAGCATACCAGATAGCGCGAGAATTCCTTGTCATAAACTGCTTAATGTTGCTTTGGTGCTTTCGCTGAGTGTCATGCCCCAGCGGTAAAGAACTCGTCAAATCCTTACCGGTAACACCTGGGCCGCAGTTAAGGCAAGCTTTATCAATCATAATTGGGTTGCACCGCGTCCGCAAAATATGTGCGCTTCTTCATGCTTGAAGAACGTATTAAAGATTTCGATGGCAAAAACAGCGCCAATTTTGCGTCGTCTTGGCATCTTCATACGCGGGTGTGCTGCCTTACCAAGCTGGGACAAATACTCATTGGTGCGCCAGGCTGTGCTGTGCAACTTTTTTGAGATCTTTTCGTAATTTCCGCTTTCTCTAAGCGGGATTCAGATTGTTGTTTCCGCCGTTATAGGTTTGCAAAGGAGGGCAATAAATATTGTTGGTGATTTTCAGGTTTTGCCGGTTTATCATGTTATGCCCGATTTCATGCGCAATGCCCCAGCCAAACAGATTATTTGCATTGCCTGCTTTGGTTACAGAAATCGGTTTGCCGCCAACCATGCCGCCGCAGGAACCAGCGCCTATGCCGATATGGCTGCCAGCCGCATACATAAAGGCATTTGCGAACATTTGCATATAACGGATATTCTGACGGGTACCCATATCATTTTGGGCATAGGTTGCATCAATGCCTTGGGTGGTTTTGCAAATGTGCATGATATCTTCCCAAGCAAGGATGGAGTTTTTCAGCGCCGCAATTTTATCCCCTTGGCTGCCTTGGCTTAACGCACCGGATACACTGCTTGCTGTGATGGACAGTAATACGGATGGCGTGGAAATTTCGGTTACATTGCGGGTGTTTGCCGTGTTTGTACTATTGGAAACATAGGTTTCCAATGCGTCAATATAATTTCCGATTGCGGTATTACGTGCGGTATCGTCCATGGTATACCAATCGGTAACATCCAGCATTGGGATTGCTGTTGCCCGGCGAATATGCAGTTTGATATTTTCTGGGCTTTCGCCGCTGTATTCAAAATACAGGCTGCCGCCGCGTTCGGTTGCGCCGCTGCCAATCTGTGGGACAATCAGTTCATTGGTGCCATTGGAAATCGTACCGACAGAAGCGCGCCATGCAGAAGCTTCCGCATAAAATTGAGTTGCATAAACTGTGAGTTTTTCGCCGTCTGGAATCCCTTCCGCATAAATGGTTACTTTGTACCGAGAGACCACCAGGATTGTTCTTATATATTTTTTTGAAGATCCAATTACCACTTTCGACTATATTAGCAAACTTTCCTATTTCTCGACTCTTTTACAATCTATGCGTCATCGGTGTCAAATGGAATAATCCGATTGTAACAGAGACTGCACTTTTATCCCATTGCTTCTTCTGCTCACGAAATCATACTTACATACAAAATGTTTATCTTTTGTGGTTTTTTGCCCGGATTCCAAAACAAAACTTTCTTGTTCACCAATCCAGGTTTTTCATCCAATCCTATGACGCCCGCGTTCAGCTGGAACCACCAGGATTTATAGAAAAAAGTCCTTTTTGCATTGTTATCCTTCCCGCCTTGCAGATCTTGTTTTCAGATTCCGCTCTCTAAGTTTCGCTCGATCGGATCAAACCCCAACACAATTTGATTAAAGGGTTGTTTTCCGCCGAAACAATTTGCTCTCGGACCATTAGCACAGAACCAAAAATAAATACGATGCCACACTGCCTTTATTTTTTGGGTGCGTTTTTAATCAATCCCAAAAATTTTTTAAAAAGGAAAACAATTATGTCATGGCTATTTGTCAGTGTTTTCTACTCGGTGCGCCAAAATAAACCAGTTGTCAGCGTAATCCCCCTTTGTTCGGCAACAATCAAGTTTTTCCATTCATGATATTTCCTCCTTCCACTCCATGCCGTCCTTGTTCTTTCTGGTATCCACGCTCCGGCATAGGGAAGTTTAAAAACTCCTGTATGCGCCCCCGGCGAGGTTCATTGCCGGCACTTGATGTATAGGGGTTTAATTCTTCGGTACTGTTTCGCACCGGCAGTTCTGTCGGTTTCCACAACCCACGTTTTCCAGTTCAGCTGATGCCCGCTGCCATGGTATTGGGAATTAACAACCGGCTTCCGCCCCAGGTCCCGCACGCCGGAACGCTTGCCCCTGGCGCATATCACCGGATACAATGCGCAGGTAAGCTGTTCTGTAGCTGAATCCAAATCGGGCGATCCCTTGCTGGAATGATCTTGTCCACTGACTGGCTGATAACATAATCTTGTCCGTTTGTTGTAAATCATTTGTAACTAGCAAAGTTGTGCATTGATTACCTAGTTATAAAATCACCAATTCCATACAATTGATTTGTCAAAGGCATTCTTCAAGAAATTTCTCGTTAATCTCCTTGCCTTGAAATGGGAGCCATATTGTCTTCATAGTAAACAAGCTTTTTTATTTTAATTTTTTTCCCGAGAGAAAACCCATAAGAAACAATTAAGTCACTTTTTCTAAAATTCTTAGGGATTCCCGAGTGGCTAATTTTATGGTCTTGTCAAATAAAAAATGGATATCCGGCAGGAAAAACCGCGCCAGGGCAACACTGAGACGAACACGGAAACAAAGTCCAGTCCTAGACCTAGTAGGGACAGTGTCATAGGCGCCGCCGGCCGCCAAGTCCAAAAGCCCTTCATCCGCAGGCACCATGCGAACACCCACGGCGGAAAGAGCTTCATGCCGTCTTTCAAATCCAAACCATCACACAAACGATAAATGTTTCGTAACTCCCGCCACAACCCTTACATCCCAACCTTTTCATAAACACTCTGCACCCAAAACTGATTGTCATATGCTCGCATGAACAATCCAGCCCGGGTAGCCATTTTCCCCGACTGGGGAAAATGGCGTAGGGCTGGTGCAAAGGAGGGATGAGAGAGTCCAGAGAGGGAAGGGAACCATGGGTTCCCTTCCCTCTCTGGCACCGTCTGTGTAAGACTTTTAGCGGTTCATGAAGTTGTAGAAGATAATGGCAAGCTGTCCGCGGGTTGCAACGGTTTTTGGCAGCAATTTGCCATCTGTGCCGCCACGCACCAGCCCTAAGCCTTGCGCAATCGCGGCATAGCCGCGGTCTGCTGCTGGGATATCTGCTGCATCAGTAAAGGTGCAGGTGAAAATATCCGGAATTTTTGCTGCCTGCCCATAGGTTGACATATCAAGGATTGTCTTTATCACTTCCATCCGGGTGACAAGTGCCGTCGGGTTGCGTTGTTCGCGTTTGATCATACCCAATTGAATTGCATACTGATATAACCGGTTCAGTTCATCTTCATTTGTTAAATCATAGTATGAACCATTTGCTGAAACCAGCAGCGCCAACATATCCGCTTGAGTGAGTTCTTTTGCCTTGTCAAAAATACCGCCTTTGTATCCAATCCCAAGGTCTGCCAATGCCATGATTTCTTTGTCATCCGCAGCAACATCGGTATAGGTAATCTGGTCTTCTTCGGCATAGCTTTGACGCAGGGCTTTACCGGATTTTGCGTCTACACCATAAACGCGCCCACTGTCCTTATCATATTGATAAGCAAGCAGCAATTTTTCCGTATAACGAATCTGTGAAGCATCCACCATTGCCTCATAGCCAAGCACAACCGGATGGGCTTTCTGCCAGCTTTCCAGCGCGGCATCCATATCAATGATGCCCTCCTGGGAATCAAACTGCATATCTTCATCCCAAGCGCTTTCAAACTGAATCAAAGTGCCGTCTGCTTTGTCAAATTTCATCGCATAATAGTTTTCCGGGCAGGCAACCGATTGTTCCTGACGTTCCAGCAGTGCAAAGCCCTTCCAAGCCCGGTAGCCTTCTTCCTTGTACAAAGCAACCTTTTCCACATGATCTGGGAAGTATTTTTTCAGGAAATCCTGTGCTTTTGTTTGTGCCGCTTCTGCTTCCAGCTCTTTTTGTTCGCCATTTTTAAATCCGCTTACGCTTTTCAGATCGCCGGTTTTCGCGTCCACTGAAATAAATTTATAATCATAAGCTTCTTTTTTGCCAGTGTTATAACTTAACCGGCAGGTATAGGCATCTTTTACCTTGTTGTATGAATAGTTGGAATCTGCCAGTGTATAGCCAGCAAGCCCCAGTTCCGGCATAGACCGGACACGGGAATCAATCTGCTGCACTGTCATCACATCTTTCAGCTTATCCAGTCCGCTGATTTCTGCTTCACTGAGCGATTTCCGTGCATTTTCCGCTTCTGGTGCTGCGGCTGCATCGTTCGCACTGCCGCCGGATACGCCCGCTTCCTTGTCTGACTCAAAATAATTACGTTCCAGCTCGCTAAGGTTCATCAGTTTGCCGCTTTTCGCGTCAACAACCCGTTCATCCGAATCAACTGGTACATATTGCAGTGAAGCCTTTTTGGTTTCACCCTTTTTAGGGTCTTTGTTCTGATGGTTTGGGTCACTGGTGTAAATCAAACGAAGTTTGCTCGCGCTGCGCAGGGTGGATTGTGCTTCTTCTGACTGCACAGAAGGCGTTGCCGATGGCACGCCGCCAATATAAGACGCGCTGTCTGCACGCCAGAAATTCCGGATACCTGTGCTGTCTATCCACATATTTCCGTTCAGTGGGGAAGATATCCCATTCAGCTTGATATCAAACGATACGCTGACTTCCTGCCCTGAACGGGAAAGGTCATCATCATCAATCTGCACGGTTTCGCCGCTTGTCAGCACCTTGGCGAGAAACTCCTGCGCCATTTGTTTGGCTGCCGCATTGCTGATTTTGGGCAGTGCCGGTGAAAAACCATGCTGGTTAGTGTCTTTTTCATCGCTGTTTTGGGAATAGCGCAGCACTTTGCCCTGTTCAGTCACCTGAACACTCAGGCTTTTGCCTTCGGTTTCATTTGACCAGTACAATTCCCATGTGCCCACATTCCGTTCCTGGTAATATTCACTTTGGAAATCAGTGTATTCATCCCCGATATTGAACAGGGCTTTCACTTTGCGCGTGACCGCTTCTGCCTGCGCATTCATCCCGCTGTCCGCCGCAAAAGCAGCAGGCAGGGTGCTTGCCATAAGCGCCCCAGATAAAAGCAGTGCAATCAGTTTTTTCATGTTCATCACTCCCAATTTATAATGTCCGGTATAATACCCTTTGCTTATATAGACGCAAAGGCTAACGCAAAGGTTCCCTGCTTTTTGAGAAATTTTCTGAAAATTTATTTCTTGTGCTTTGCTGGCGCTTTTTCTGAATAAAAATGCCCAAAAGGCCCGAAAATCTGCTTGCATATCCGGTGTTTGGTTGTTATAATGATGTTAATGTCCCATGTGTTCCGGAGGGTATTTTCCCCGATGTCTGGCTATAATCGGGAGAGCTTTTTCCATGGGGCGTTTTTTTATCTAAAAAAAGGAAAGGAAGTTGGAACATGAAGGCACATACAAGATTACTTTCAGCATTGTTAGCAGCCTCCATGCTGTATTCCGCTGCGCCGCCCATTTTTGCGCACGCGGCAGAACCGACGCAAAAGGCGGCAGACAGCGCCGCTGCCACAGGCAGCATTTCTGCCACTTTGCGGCTGGATTATGACCAGGCCCGCGAGGTGCTGGAAACACACAATGTAACCGCTCAACTATCTCAAAATGGTAAACCAAGGGTTTCTATGTCCCTTGCAGAGGCAAAAACTGAAACATTTGGGGGCAATTGTACCAGCACTGTAACTTTTCGCAATGCAGAGGGTGGCGAAATTGATTTTTCATCTACCCCGCTTGCCAAACTCGCCTATATTGATGTTGTCATTGATGGGCTGCCCGCGGAAAAAGGTTATAAGCTGGAGTTTGTCGGCGAAGGCTATAAACCCTTTTCCATTGATCATATAGACCTGGGGTCATATTCCCAACATTATGTTTTCGGCACAGGGGATGCAACCTTTACCCTTGGCGACCTCAACGGAGATGGGAAAATTGATGGATCAGATGTTGAGGCGATAACCAAAGCGCTCGGCAAAAAAAGTAATGCCGATATCCAAAAATACGACCTCAATGGTGATGGTGACATTGACATTATTGATTTGGCTTATGTCAACCACAGCACCGAAGCCTATGGCGATAAAGAAGAATATCCAACAAGCGCAACCAATCTCCAAATAGATGCTGATGCGTTTGATGCTTCTATTGTATCGGCTGGTGATGTGCAGCAAATGCTCAATGGCAATGGCAGTGTTTCTTTCCAGCCCAAAGCCGGTGCAGACACCATTGACATTGAAATCCCATTGGTAAATGAAATCGAATCCGAAGAAATCCGGATTGCGACCCCAGTTGGCGCCGATGAGATTAAAAATGGCAAAGTTATCATCGAAACCGAAGACGGCGTGAAAATTGAACGCACAATTCAAAACGGTTTGCCGGTTGGGATGTATGCAATCCCCCGTGATGGTACAAATAATGTCATTGTGATTAACCTTGGCAAACGTGTACCTGTCAAGAAAATTACCATTTCTGTCACCCGGACAGAAAGTGGTTTTGCTACCGTGGAATCGATCCAATTTTTAAAGGATATTGTTCCGGAAAACCCACAGCCAAAGAATACCAAGGTAAAAGGGCTGACCGCATTGCCGGGTCATGAAGAAGTCACCCTAAAATGGGGCGAACTGCCTAATGTGACCGGTTATAAGGTGGAATATTGGGAAAAAGATAAACCATCTGAAACAAAGCAGCTTTCCACAGATCAAACTCGTTTCAC
Source organism: uncultured Butyricicoccus sp. (assembly GCA_964017555.1). Lineage (GTDB taxonomy): Bacteria > Bacillota > Clostridia > Oscillospirales > Butyricicoccaceae > Butyricicoccus_B. The sequence goes on from CAXHNU010000008.1 coordinate 8,951, forward strand.
TGTATCCGGCTTAAAAAATGATACCACTTATACATTTAAAGTGACGCCGGTTAATGACGCTTGGACAGGTGATCCCACAGAAATTGATGCAACCCCTAAAGCAAGCAAAGCGCCAAACCGCGTTGATATGGTAAATGTCACAGAGGATGATGGTTTATTAAAGTTATCCTGGAAAAAGGCAGAGAATGCAATATATTATAAAGTATTCTATACTGACCAAGAGAATGCCGCTGTATCCGCATATCAGCAGGCAGGTGAACAATTATCTGTTACAAACACAACCATTACCGGCTTGGAAAATGGCAATAGTTATTATTTATATGTTATTGCTGGAAACCAAGTTGGCGAAAGCGCACCTTCCAACATTGTAACCGGCACGCCAAAAGCCGTAAATTACGATATGCCGGAAGGTATCCCGGTTAATGCTTTATTGTCAAATGAGAAAATTGCATCCATTAAATTGGGCGACCCAAATAATGTTTCAACTGCATATAATGGCACATTCAAACCAGAGCACTTAATTGACAAGGATTGCAAGACCCATTGGACTGCTCGCAACTGGTCTGGTAATGAACATGTGATCTGCACTTTTACAGAACCCGTATCTTTAAGCGCTGCAATTTGGGTTCCCCGTTTAGACGGTACTTATAAAAATGATTTGCGTGCATATAGCGTACAGATTTGGTTTGAAGGCGAAGATTTAACGAAAAAAGGTCATTTGTTGGTACCAAACCCGCTTGCCGGTGGCGTAGATAATAATGGCGGCAGCGGCGGCAGTGATGTTTGGACTTGGCCCGCTGTCCGCAATAATCCAGGTACAACAGGATTTGCTGTATTGCCGTTTACACCAACAGAGGGGATTAAACAAATTAGTGTTGCTGTAGAACAGCGTAACTATTTGTTAGTCAGCCTTTCTGAGCTTATGTTCGTTGAATATGACAAGGAAACTGATTTGCAGGGCAAAATTGACAGTCTGTTTGCAGATAAATTGCATACAGAATTAGCAGAAGGTGTTACAGCCGAACAGATTACCGCGTTGCGCACCGAACTGAATGCCAATAAAGACAATGCTTATTATCTGAACCCAGGTTTGATGGAAGACGAAATCAATCTGGCGGATGAATTGCTTGCCAGTGGCAGCACAGGCGTCATTTTGAACGGTGTTGAATCCCGCAAAACCACAAAAGACAAAGAATATGGTCAAGGCGGCAGCCTCTTACAGCCGCTTGGCGTTACCGCAAAACATGGCGATAAAGTAACCATTTATGCGGAAGGGATTCCCAACGGCGAAACACTGACTGTTTATGCAACCCAGTTTTATGCGGAAGCTTCTGCATGGCGTGCTTCTGTCGGTACGATTTCCAATGGCACCAATGAACTGGTTGTCCCGAAGATTGGCAGCGGCGCAACTGAACGCGGCGGCAGTTTGTATTTTGAATACAGCGGCGAAAGCCCAGAAAGTATCAATCTGCATATCCGCCGGGCAACAGCAATCCCTATGCTAAATGTTACCGATTGGTATATCATGACCGATGATCAGCGTACGACCGCAATCGGAAATTATATTGACGCATTGGAAGCCTATGTTTCCAATAATGCAAACACGACAAACACCCGCAATGTAACCGAAATTTCTACGCCATCTGTCTTGTTGTCCATCACAGCAAGCAGCGTATCGACTGCGCTGAACAATGGTGGCAGAGATACAAAAATTGCAGCACTGAAAAATTCTATCCTTGCTTGGGAAGATATCATGCACATTTGCAAAACCACCCAAGGTATTGACGCAACCTATGCTCAAAATGATATGGGTACCCGTCAGAATATCCGGTGTATGCAAATGTTTGCTGGCGCGTTTATGTATGCGGCAGGCAACCATATTGGTATCGGGCCTGGTTCCTGCGGCGGTATGGTTGGCGGCAAACCGATTTCTGTAACCGAAGCAGGCAATGCAAATAATCTGTTTGGCTGGGGCATTGCGCATGAAATCGGGCATAACATGGATAAACTCGGCAAAGCGGAAATCACCAATAATATTTATGCCATCCTTGTGCAAACCTATGACGGCGGAATCAACATCCTGGAATCCCGCTTAGAGAAAAGCAAAAAATACGAAAAGATCTTCAAAAAAGTTGCACAGCAGCAGCCTGGCGCATCGAATGATGTATTTGTCCAACTTGGGATGTATTGGCAGCTACATCTTGCGTATGAAGATCAGCCTACCGCGGACGCACAAGGGCATATTCTGCCATCGAAATTCTTTAATGATTTCTTTAAAGCATGGAAAAAGGGTACTTATTTCAATGGTGCAGCCAATTATGATGACAGGGTTGCCTTAACCGCGGCAGGTGTTACCGGTAAGAATTTAACAGAGTTCTTTACCCGCTGGGGCATGACGCTCAGCCAAAGCACAAAGGATAAATTAGCTGGCTATCCTGTCGAAAACCGCGCCATCTGGTATCTGAACGACCAAAGCCGCCGTGAACGCCTGAAAGGCACTGCTCAGACTTCCTGCACCATTACAGCAACTGCATCTGTAGCTCCACAATCCAAAACGGTTAGCCTGACAATCGCCCCATCTTCTTCCAATAATATTCAGGGTTATGAAATCATCCGCAACGGAAAAGCGATTGATTTTATTACTGATATAAGCGAACCTTATAAAGATGTTATCGGCGCTGGCAACAACCGCACTTATAAATATAAAGTTGTTGCTTATGACATCCTTGGCAATGAAGCTGGGTCTGCTGAAGCATCTGAAATCCGTATTTCCTATGACCAAACTGTTGACGCTTCCCAATACAAAATTGAACAAGCGGAAGATGGTACAGTAACCGTCACGTTCACAGAAGAAACAGCAGTTTCCGGCTTGAAGATTCTGGATGCGCCAAGTGAAGGTACTTACACAGTAACTGCAACTGTTGCCCTGACAGAAGGCAAAGACGACAACAAAAAAGTTGTTACCAAAGAGGTTACAGCACGTGAGGGCAACTTTAACGCAGGCAATCTTACAAGCAGCCCTAATTACCTGACTTATTTCAATAAGCCTGGCACATCAGGCACAGATGATACCCGTATCTGGACATATGACGCAACCGTATTGAAAATCACAGGTATTCCATCTAGCTTTACTGGGAATAACATCCAAATCATCAGCTATGCAGGTGATAACATTGAGTTCCTTGAAGGTGGTGCTGTTGGACGGTTATCCGCAGACTATCGTTATGGCGATGGTGCAGATGATGTCATCAAAGCTGGCACATTGATTATTGTTGGTAACTATCGCGGCGACCCAGTTTATAACACCGTGAAAATACAAGGTAAATTCATGCAAACATCCATTAACGAAGCTGGTGAGGAAGTAACAACAGAAATAGAACGTGATGTAGATGGTTATGCACTGCTGTTTGCTGAAATTCCAGAAGATCAAGAAGTTAGTGATATCAGTGATGGACTTTTTATCTTTGTGATGAATACACAGGCAGAAAAAGAGCTTCAAAATCCAGGAAACACGGATGATGGAACCCAAAAGACGGATTGCAGTGGTGAAAATCTGCTGCCAAGCAGTATTCGTGCTGTGCTGAGCCGAACGAATATGCCAGATTCCACGGATGCACAACGCATTACCGCTGAAACCTTGTGGATTGAATCCCCTGGCGGCGATACCCTGCCAACCATTGTGCTGCAAAGCGATTTGCCCACAACGTCAAACACACCAGCCACCCTCGAAACTCCGGATAACACAGACGGTTCAAACACCCCTGACAATTCGGATAACCCGCCAATGGAGGATGAAACCCCATGAAATTAAAATCTATCCTTGCAGCTGCTTTAGCAGCCTCATTGCTGGGCACCCCTGCCGCTTTTGCGGCAGGGGAATCCCCCTCGCTTTTTTATGAACAGGATGAAAATGCTGTAGTGCTTTCCATTCATGATATCGCAGGGCTGCCTAACATTTATTCTGTGCAATTGGAATTTGATGTCGCCGGGACTTTTCCCAGTGCAGCATTAACCCCACATGAACCAGCCGTCTTTACAACCCACCGTCTGGAAAATACAACCTCAAATGCAGCAACCCATTTGACCTTATATTTTGATTCACTTGCACCGCTGAACATTAACACAGATTTAACCCTTGGCACATTGGATTTTGGCAAGGAATTTACCATGCCTGCTACAGCAAACCTTATTTTGCTCAACAGCAAATCTGAAGTCATTGGTTCAAAACCAATTGCTGTGACTGTCAAAGACAGCAATTCCGGCGGCGATACACCAGGCGGGGATGATACGCCTGGCGGCGATGATACCCCTGGCGGCAATACGCCTGGTTCGTCCGGTTCTTCCGGCAGCGGCGGCGGACGCCGTCCCAACCAAGGCAATAACAACAATAACCAAACCCAAAAGCCGCCATCTGACACCCCGGCTGGTTCCCAGTCAGTTCCATTTACTGATATCCCTTCGGGTAGTTGGTATTACAGCGCTGTGCAATATGTTTACAGCCATGGCATGATGTCTGGCACTTCTGCCACATCTTTTGCACCCGATATGGCAACCGACCGCGCAATGATTGTATCCATCCTGCACCGGCTGGAAGGTTCCCCCACTGCGCCAGCCAGCACATTCCCAGATGTTTCTGCCGGCAATTATTATGCAAATGCTGTTGCATGGGCTTCTGCCAATGGCATTGTCAGCGGATATTCCAATGGGCAGTTCCATCCAAATGACCCAATTACCCGTGAACAATTTGCCGCGATTTTATATCGCTATGCAAAATATAAAGGGTATGATTTAACGTTAAGCGGCAATTTGGATCAATTCTCTGACCATGCCGCAGTATCCAGCTATGCAGTGGATGCCCTGCGCTGGGCTTCTGGTAAAAACCTGATTTCCGGTACAGATTTGAATACACTGCTTCCCGCAGATGGCGCAACCCGTGCCCAAGCAGCTTCTATCCTGATGCGGTTCTGTCAGAACCTTGCCGGGATGGATTAACCCGAATCATAAAACCAGCCGTCTTCCCAATATTCTTGGGGATTTGGCTGGTTTTTTGCTGCAAACCCTGCTATACTAATCCATAAGGGATAAAAACACAATGCGGTTGGTAGTCCGTATGCAAAGGGGATATGGTTTTTTCTCCCCTTTGTCAGTAGCCCTCCCTCCCATGGGTCGTCCGTTCCCAGTATTCTTTTTTTATGGGAGGATGATTGCAATATGGATTCTGTTTATTTGGAGGTTTATTTTGAAGCGCCTTTTTGGGTTGGGATCTATCAGCGGCATGAAAATGGCTGGCTGACTGCAAGCCGCACCGTTTTTGGTGCAGAACCTTCTGATGCTGAAATTTATGCGTGGATATGCGCCGCATGGCATAAACTGCGTTTCAGCCCGCCGGTCAAAGCTGATTTGCCCGATTTTGAACCCCACAATCCCAAACAGCAGCAGCGTGCCATTCGGCATATGCTGACACAGCGCCCGCGCATGACCAAAGCGCAGCAGGCATTGCAGGCAGGGCGGGAGCTTGCCGCGCAAACCCGAAAATCGGCAAAAAAAGAACGCTTGCAGGCTGAAAAAGAACGGAAATTCCAATTGCGCCAGCAAAAGAAAAAACAAAAACATCGGGGCGGTTAATCACCGCCCCGATGCCTTTTCATTGGCGTGTTTGCCGGCATTCATGCCGCTTACCATAGATTTTGCCAGCGCCATTGCCAGCCGCGGGATTTCCCCCGCGGGCTGGCAGCCAAATAGAATCCCATCCCGCCATTTTTCCGGCGGGAGTTCTTTTTGTGTACACAGCCATTGCTGATAACCAAGCACCTGCCCCGCTTCCCGCACGCCGCGCATGGTATAGATTGGTTTCTTTTTGCTTTCTGGCTGGATTGCGCCGCCTGCCCGCAAGCCGTGCCGTCCCTGCGTGCCAAACTGCTCCAGCCGTCCGGTGACTGCATGATGATATTCCCGCGCAAAGTTATAAAGTTCACTTTGCTGCAACGTTGCGGTTTCATCTGCCCAGCCATAAAGCAGCCCCAACAATAACCCTTCTGCACCTGACGCATTCGGCTGAAATGGATGATCTTCATCCCCTGGGAAACAGATGGTTGCCTGCTGTTCATCGCCAAAGCTTTTTAGCCGTTTCTTTTCCATTTCACAAAGCAGGATTTGCTCTTCCGCTGCCCAACCTGCCAACAGCCCCGCAATTAGACGTTCATTTGGGATATTCCCTTCTAAAGCGGACAATATTGCATACATCCGGCAAAAATCCCCGTGAAAAGGCGACTGCGCGATCACCTGTATGTGTCTGCGGGCTTCACGCCGCAGGCGTGAAGCCGTAAGCGGCTGACGCTTGCGAATCAAATGGGCAACCCAAAGAATCAGTGCAAGTAATATACAGTTGATGCCAATGACGGCGCCAATGCTTTGCAGCTTCATCAAATCAATACCCCATTTTCCCTTCCAGCAGTTCATCATTTTCCACCCAGCGGCTGACTGGGATTTCTTCATAAGTATCCTCTGTGCGGCGGATCACCACAGTTTCTATCCCTGCATTGATAATCATTCGTTTACATAATGTACAAGAATCCGCGTTTTCAATGAGTGCGCCGGTGGATACTTCACGCCCTGCCAAATATAAGGTTGCACCCAGCATTTGTTCCCGTGCTGCCGCAATAATCGCATTTTGTTCGGCATGGACAGAGCGGCAAAATTCATACCGTTCCCCACGCGGGATCTTTAATTTTTCCCGCATACAATAGCCTAAATCAATACAGTTTGCACGCCCACGCGGCGCGCCGGAATATCCTGTGGATACAATGGTATCATTTTTGACAATCACTGCCCCATATGTGCGCCGCAGACAAGTGCTGCGTTCCCGGGCAACATCTGCCATATCAAGATAATAATTTGTTTTATCACGCCTGGTCATCGGAGAACCCTCCCTTTTCAAATTCCTTATCTCTTATCATACCGTTATTTTCAGCAAAATGCAAGCGGATACCAGCGCTAAAATAAGGTATTTGAATGAGTAAAAAAAATATGAACAGGGGGTAAACAAAAGCCGAAAAGTCTGCTATACTGGTTGCAAACAAGAGGAAGGCAGGCTGAAGGGCAATGAAAAAGCTGAGTTTACAGGAAGTTCTGGAGGGGATCAAGGATACGCGGCGGGAAAAGAGCGTATGGTATCCTCTGTATGAGGTACTGTTCATTATGCTGACCGCAGTGATATGCGGAGCAACGTCATATGCAAAGGTAGAAATGTTCGGAAAAAGCAAGGAACAGTGGCTAAAAAAGCACCTCAAACTAGAAAACGGGATACCGGACGCGTGTACATTCCGGAACGTGATCCGTGCAATCGACACCCAACAGCTGCATACAGTGTTCGTGGAGTGGATGAAGGGCGTGGCAGAACAGATCACGGGAGTAGTGGCGGTAGACGGAAAGCAGGCGCGGCGAACAAAGGACGCCAAGAAGGCGCCTTTGCATGTGGTGAGCGCGTTTTCGGCAGAATGTGGTCTGGTGCTAGGACAACTGGCGTGCGAGGAGAAGAGCAATGAGATCACCGCAATCCCTAAACTGCTGGAAATGCTGGAGTTGGAAGGATGTATCGTGACCATAGACGCCATGGGAACGCAGACTGAAATAGCAAAGAAAATCACAGGAAAGGGTGCAGATTATATCCTGGCGCTGAAGGAAAACCAGAAAACACTCTATGAAGATGTGCGGCTGTTTTTCGAGGAATACCGGAAAAATCCGGCAGGAATAAGTCCGGATTGCTGTGCTGTGACACACAGCCAAGGCCATGGACGTTATGAACACAGGACATGTTATATCAGTGAAGAAATTGGATGGCTGGAGAGCCGGAAGAAGTGGAGCAATCTCACCGGGATCGGCGTCATTTTCTGCAAAACAGAACAGGCAGGAAAAGTATCCAAACAGGCGCATTATTTCATTTACAGCCGCAAAGATATGACGGCAAGTCAGGTTTTAGAGGCAAAGCGCAGCCATTGGAGGATTGAAAACCAGCTGCACTGGGTACTGGATATGCAACTCCGTGAGGATGAAAGCAGGGCTAGAGCGGACAATTCCGCCGAAAACCTGAACGTTATCCGGCACTGGGCGTATAATCTGCTGAAGGCTGAAACCTCTGTGCGCGGCAGCTTCTCCGATAAACAGTTCAAGTGCTTGCTGGATGAGTCCTTTCTGGATAAAATTGTCCGTTCTGCCTTCTGTTCATGATTTGTTTACTCATTCAAATACCCTGGCGCTAAAATGACACCTGTTCTTGTGGCGGTTCACAGAATATGTTATACTGTATCTAAGTTATCCAATGAATTTTATGAAAAAGGGGATGTAAACAATGAAAAAAAGAGGGGTATTTCTTGTATTGGTTTTCATGATGGTTTTTACCATTTCCGCAGCTGCCGCAAATTTTACCGATGTGCGCCCGGATGATTATTTTGCGGATGCTGTGGATTGGGCAGTGCAAAATAATATTACCAGCGGCACCAGTGCTACTACATTTTCCCCGCAGGATACCTGCACCCGCGCACAGATTATCACGTTAATCTGGCGTGCCGCAGGCAGCCCGGCACCTGTGGAAGACATTGTAATCCGTGATATTTTTGCAGAAAATTATTATTGTGACGCGGTGCGCTGGGCACGTGAAACAGGCATTTTTGATGACCTTTATTTCTATCCCGCAGTCAATTGTACCCGGCAAATGGCAGCCGATTTTTTATGGCGCGCCGCAGGCGCGCCCCTGGCGGATGGACAAGGCTTTGCTGACGCCAATGGTGACGCTGTCAAATGGGCTGTTGCAAAAGGGATTACTTCCGGTACATCCGATACAGCGTTTTCCCCTGATTTAGCCTGTACCCGCGCACAAATTATGACATTCCTTTATCGTGCATTCCAGGCGGATGCACTGAATATGCCAAACCTGAACCCTCTTGTGAAAAATCCTGTGCCCAAAGTCGCCAGCAATATCCAGATCCGTGGTATCCCGGTGCAAAATTTATTTGGTATGACCGCAGATCATATCATCCAAACTTTTGGTCAGCCAGCACATCATTATGCAGGCATCAGTATGGATTATGAATTAAATGATCCAAATGACCTTGAATTTGAATTTTCATCTGCGAATACCGTCACGTCCTGCCATGCCTATGCCGGATATGTCACCATTGATGACAAAAGTTTAGCGCAGCCTTTTGCTGCCATTCTGGAAATCCTTGGGGATGCTTATGACAACCAAGGCGGTACCATGTATTCCTGGGCTGCTGTATGGGATTATGGAGATTATCAAATAAAAGTTGAACTGCCATATGCAGAGGATGAATCCGCTTATACAGTTTCCATCAGCCCAAAATAAAACAAATGCTCAATTGTCATATTGCATAAAATCTATAGAGAATTTCCCGTATTATGCCGCATTTTGATAGACAAGATGCGGCATATCTGTTATTATAGGATAGGAGAATGCAAACTATGACAACAGGGAGGCTGAAACAAATGAAAAAATTATGGACTTACTTGCTAACCATGGTATGGCTCATCAGTGCAATGCCCGCCGCATTTGCGGCAGGCAGCGGGCAGGATGCGCAAGCGGAAGCCATTGCGCAAAAGGTGAAAAGCATCCTGGCGATTGGGGACGAATATACGGAATTCAGCAGTGAACATTTTGAAGATCCCGCAGAATACAACTGGCATTTCAACTGGTCAAACCCGATAACAGACCAGGGGATTTCTGTTTTCACAACAGACGAAGGGCAAATCCTTTCCTATAACCAAGAAATTCGCTATAAATCGACTGGTTTTGCGCCGGTCATGCCCAAAATTAGCAAGCAGCAAGCCAAACAATTGGCACAAGATTTTCTTTCCAAAGTGCTGCCAGCCGGGCAAATCGTCCAACTGACAGATGAGAATATTTCATATTCCACATCAGAAATCAAAGTGAATTTTGATGTTTTGTTAAACGGTCTGCCTTCACCATTGTATGGCACCATTGAAATCGTAGACGATGGAATTTTCTATTTTTCTTATCATGGGCTTTCTGATTATATCGGCGATGTCCCATCAGCAAAACCAACGATCCAAGCCGCAAAAGCGCAAGCTGCGTTGCATGATGCAGAAAATCTTCGTTTATTATACATGACAAATGCGCCTTTTCAGGAAGATGCGGATAAAAAAGCAGTTTTACAGTATGAACCCACCCATGCTATGAATGACTGGATTGTCGACGCGCACACTGGCAAGTTGATAGACCCATCAAACGGAAAATCCTTTTCTGATGCGGATAATAACGATTATTTTAGTTCTATTCCTGTTGATATGGTAATGCTGTCTTCCTTCGACACGGACGAGGAAACATTAAATGATACAGAACTAAATAAGCATAAAGATTTGCTTAGCATACAGCAATTAGATTCCAAACTTCGTTCCATGCCGGAACTTGGGCTTACAGGCGCCAAACTAACTAATCATGAATATACTTATACCGAATCAAAAGATAATTATGCCTGCTGTTTGGTATACGCTTTTGAAGAAGATACTTATTCTTTTGAAAAGTATATCATTGTCGATGCAAAAACTGCTCAGCTCAAAATCGTATTCAGTCCAGCAGTTTATGACATTAGAAAATTAGACCGTGAAACATCTGCGGCAAAAGCACAGCAATTTATGAAAAAATATTTTCCAGATGTTGCAGAAAATCTTGCACCCGCACCATCAGGGTCTAACCGTTATACCTATCAGGATTTCACCGTTTTAGAGCGGCAGGAACAATCCATTCCGTTCCCCGAAAATTATTATGCAATGATTTTTAGCGGGAAAGATGGCTCGATTCTATTTTTCACCAGCAAATGGGACAAGGATATTCAATTTGAAACACCTGAAAATATTGTTGATCTTGATACAGCAATAAAAACATGGCAAAACACAAAGTCTGTTTTGTTGGAGTATACCAGCATAACAGAAGATTGGGATGAAAAAAGATTGGCTTTGGCTTATCGCTATAAAACCGATACCATCTATTTCATTGATGCAGCAACAGGAAAGGTTATACAGCCCTATCCGGATGATGATACGGATGACGACTCTGCTGGAGTTTATACAGATATCACTGCGGCAGATCAGGAAATCATGACACTGACAGAACTCGGTATTGGTTATCCATCCACCCGCTTTGAAAAAGCAAAACCATTAACCCAGATAGATATGTTGACGTTTCTGATTTCCGCAATATATCCAAGTAGCTTTTATCAGTTTGAGGATGAAGCGGAAACATATCAAACGGCATACTACTTTGGTATGCTTCCTGATAAACAGCGCAACCCAACCACACCCGTGACACGGCTGGATGCTGTGAAAACCATTTTGAATATGGCGGGTTATGGCAAAGTGGCCCAGTTTGGCAATATTTACATCTGTACTTTTGCAGATGCGGCAGATATCCCCGCCGCAGACCGCGGCTATGCCGCGCTTGCACAGGCAATCGGCATGGTGCAGGGCAGCCCAGATGGAAAATTCCTGCCAAACGCCATTGCTACCCGTGAACAGTTTGCGCTGATGTTTTATCGCTTTATGAACCGTTAATCCCCTAAAAAAACCGCTAAATCCCCGGATAAAGCAGCTTAAATGCTGCACTATCCGGGGGTTTTTTTATTTTACCGGTACCGGTTCATTCGCTTCTATGGTATGCACCAAATAATCTGGAATATCCGTCACTGGAATACCCAATACCACAGAAAATTCTGTATATAGAATTTCTTCTGCTCGTTTCCGGTATTCTTCATCCATACGCCCCAAATGGCGGTTTGCTGCTTCTGAAGCATTTTGTTTCAGATAAATGGTTTTTAAAAGACGCACCAGCTCTGTACAGCTATGTGACTGCAATGCAGCGGTATAACAATCCCGCTGTACCCATACACCGGTGCCCTGCGTCGGGAAAGCTTCAATTTGCGGCATTTGCCGGATAAAATCATGCACTTGTGTTTTGGTCATTACCGGGCGCATATAAGCGCTGGTGTTCACTGGGATATAAATCGTTATATTCCGCCCGATCGACCGCAGGGTATAATAATCACATTTGGTATCCATACCTGTTAATTTGGGAATGCCAACCGCTTCAACCCGGCATACACCTTCCCCATTATAGATTACAAGTTGTCCAGCTTTATACATAAATACGCCCTCCTGTCATGTGTTGTGTGCAAAAAAACAGCGGCGGCACAAGCAGGATTTACATTCCATTGGAACCACACGCTGTTATATTCTTATTTTAACACACTTTGAGCGCAAATGTAAGCAAAACTTTTTTACTTTATTCACTTTTGTGCAAAAAACGCATGGTATAATTCGTTGTTTGCCGGGGATGCTATCCTGTAAGACCGACAATCTAACAAGGAGCGATTTTATGGCAGCAATACAATTCACCCGTTCGCTTCCGGAAAATATCAGCCGGATGCAGGCGCTTTTTGAAAATGATAATACCCTTATCATCCGTGAAACCCGCAGTGCGGCAGGTTTACATTGTGCTGTTTTTTTCATTGATGGCATGGTGGATGGACGTGCCATCAACCAAAGTGTTATTTGCCCACTGGTAAACAGTCCGCTTGAAAAAACCGATGTAAAAACCCTTGCTCATACGGTTTTGCAAGTGAATGACAGCAAACCAGAACCGGATACAGATAAAATGTTGTCCTCATTATTATATGGCAATGCGGTAATCTTGACCGAAGGACAAGACAGCGCAGTTGTGGTAGATACCAAAAACTTTACAACCCGTTCGCCAGAGGAACCCGATAATGAACGGGTATTGCGCGGTCCACGGGAAGGCTTTACCGAAGCATTTATGACCAATTTGTCCCTGATCCGGCGGCGGCTCAATGACCCACGATTAAAATTTTCCTTTTCCCGCATGGCAGGGCGTACCAATACGGTGGTCTGTTTATGTTATTTGGAGGGCATTACTGAAGAAGGTTTGGTCAAAGAAGCTCGCCGCAGGCTGGATACCTATGCGCTTGATGGCATTTTAGATGCCAATTATCTGGCGGAATGGATACGGGATGATCGGAAATCACCATTCCCTACCCTTGGTACAACTGAACGCCCGGATGTTGTGGTTGCCAAATTGCTGGAAGGACGTTTAGCAATTGTTGTTGACGGCACACCTGTTGTTTTAACCGCCCCTTGTATTTTGCAAGAATGTTTACAAGCAAATGATGATTATTATCTGCCAACACAACAGGCAGGACTTGCCCGCGTACTGCGGTCACTTGGCATTTTGATTTCTATGACGGTTGCTGGGTTTTATATCGCTTTGCTTTACCATCATGCCGAAGTTTTGCCCACCCGTATGCTGCTTGCCATTGCTGCGGCGCAAAAAGGTGTGCCTTTGCCCCCATTATGGGAAATCCTTGCCTTGCTGATTGTGTTTGAAATCCTCAAGGAAGCTGGTACCCGTACCCCTGGCGTTATCGGTTCTACGATGTCTATTGTCGGTGGGCTGGTGCTGGGGCAATCGGCTGTCGAAGCACGGCTGATTTCTGCCCCTGCTGTGATTATTGTTGCCGTTGCGGCAGTCACTGGGCTTGCTGCCCCCAAACTGGAATCCGCAGCACTTACCATGCGGTTTATCTTGGCTGGATGCGGCGCATTATTTGGGCTTTATGGGCTATTATTCGGGCTGGCGCTGATGCTGCTGCATTTATGTGCAATCCATTCTTTTGGTACACCATATCTGCTGAATCTGTTACCGCGTGTGCAAGCCCATACTGAGGATCGCTGGGTTCGTGCAAACTGGTATCATATGCACAGCCGCCGCTTTTTGGCGCGAAAGGGGAAACCATGAAACGATTGCTTGCACTGATTTTTGGACTGCTGCTGATTGCCTGCTGCTATGCAAACCGTGACAATGGCATGGTGCAGGACGCCGCGCAGCTATTGCCGGTATCTGCGCTTGCGGTCAGCACCTGCCCGGAAGGCTACCTGATGACCATTGAAAGCATTCAGCAAGATAGTTTGGACGGCGATGCTGCCCCTGCTTATTTTTCCGTGAAAGGCACTGATTTCAGCACCATGTTTGAACAGGCGGACAGCTTGCTGGCAAGCCGCCTATATTTAAGCCATGCGCAAGTGATATTAGCCAGCAAAGAGGTTTTACAGCAAGCGCTGCCCGCCTTAGCGGACAGCTTGCTTGCACGCCCAGACGCACGGCTGACCTTACGCATTGCAACGGTAGAACAAGGCGATGTTGCTGATGTATTATGCGCGGAATCCATTGACGGCAGTGTGCCAGGCATGGCGCTGGCAGAACTGCTTGACCAACGTGCCGCAGATGGCACCCTTGCAGATGCGCCGTTATTCCGTATTTTGGATTGGCAGCAAAGCAATCAGCCGGTTGCCCTGCCGGTTTTAGGGCTTACAGAAGATGGCTATGCCGCACCGGCAGGCAGTGCGCTGCTGCAAAATGGCGAAGTGCAATTCCTTTCAGGGGGTGGGCTGGATGCGTGATACGATTTTCCCACGTTGGCAAGGAGCGTTTTTAGCCATTTTCCTATTGGCAGATGGGCTATATTTGCCAGCTACTCCGCAAGCTGTGCATAACCTGCTTTTGGGCGGACTGCTTGCCCTGCTGGTTTCCATGCTCTGGCTAAAAATACTTTCCTGCGCTCAGCAGCGGGATTTTGAAAGCCTTTGTCAAAACCATTTGCCTGCATGGGCTTGCCGCCTGCTTTTTGTATTGGTTGCAGCCACTTGCATCGCTGGCGTCTGGTATTCCTTACAGCGGCTTTCTGCCTTTTGGAAACAAACCGCATTTATGGGCTTCCCCCGCTGGTTTGGCGCATTGATTTTGCTTTTTCTTGGCTGGCGCGCCGGACGGCGCGGGCGCACAGCCGTTTCCATGTGGGCATATCCGATGCTGTTTTTCACTGGAACAGTGATTTTGTTATCCCTGCTGGTGACTGTGCCCGATTGTGCCCCAGAACACTTGCCCGCATTGTTTGAAGGATTTACCATCATGCCATCCCTGCTTTGCCGGTATTTATGGCTGCTTTTACCGCTGATTTTATGCACACAAGGCAAGGGAACCCCTAATTTACGGGCATGCAGCATTGGTGTGCTGTCCGGTAGCCTTGGGTTGGTGCTGATTGCCCTGCGGGCATGGCTTGTGCTTGGCGCTGGCGCAAGCCAACTGCCCTATCCCGCGTTTTCTGCTGCCGGCGTATTTTCTGTCGGGGATTTTTTACAGCGCGGCGAAGTGATTTTCGGCTGTGCGCTTGCTTTATGTGAAGCTGTCCGCGTTGCCCTGCTGATTACACTGCTTTATTCTGCCTGCCGGATTGTATTCCCAAAACAAAATGCCAAGCAGGGTGAACTCTGCCAAACCTGACCGACAAGTACAGAAAAGCCCTTTTGCCAAACGGCAAAAGGGCTTTGTTTTCATCAAACTGCGGCATACGCCAACGTATAACCATGAAGCGCGTTTTTTTCAAAAGAAATCCGGCGGGGTATCTGAAACCATCTGCTGATATTCCAGCGGCGTAAAACCAAGGCGTTCATATAACGCCGCCGCACGGGTATTTTCCGCTGTCACTTCCAAGCGGAACCGGGCAGCACTTGGATATGCTGCCCGTACCGCAGCAATTAACGCCTGCCCGACGCCTTGCCCTTGCAGGGCTGGCATAACCATTAATTCTTCCAGCCAAATACATAACCCGCCTGCTTCATTTGACCAGGTAACAGCACATAAACAATATGCTTTGGGAATATCCCGTTCATCTGTTGCCACAAAACAACGTGCATAGGCTGTATCACGCATCAGCAGGTCAAATGTACGTTCCGCATGGCTGTCCGGAATGGGATGCGCTACCGCGGGAAGCGCATAAAAATCATGCACCATTTGACAAAAATATGGCTTGTCCCATGGAAGGATTTCACGTATCTCCATATCGTTAAATCTGTGCCAGTGCCTGATCTAAATCTGCAATAATATCTTCTACATTTTCCAATCCAACTGACAGCCGGACTAAACCTGGTTCAATGCCTGCAGCAACCAATTGTTCATCTGTCAGTTGACGATGGGTTTCTGATGCCGGATGCAAAACACAAGTACGGATATCTGCAACATGGACTTCATTACAAGCCAGTTTTAAACTATCCATAAACTTCATTGCAGGTTCACGCCCACCTTTAATATCAATGGACATTACGCCTGATGTGCCCTGCGGCAAGTATTTTTTACCCAATTCATAATATTTATCACCAGGCAAACCTGGGTACCGTACCCCTGCAATTTTATCCGAACCCGCTAAATGTTTGGCAACCGTTTCCGCATTGCGGCAATATTGTGCCATGCGTACTGGCAGGGTTTCCAAACCAAGATTCAGCAAAAATGCAGAATGTGCGGCTGGATAACAGCCAAAATCACGCATAAGCTGCATCCGCGCTTTGATAATATATGCCATATTGCCAAATTCACGGGTATATACCACGCCATGATAACTTTCATCCGGTTCGGTGAAATCCGGGAATTTACCGGAGGCTGCCCAATCAAATTTGCCGCTGTCCACAATCACGCCACCGCCTTGTACCGCGTGACCATCCATATATTTGGTGGTTGAGTGGATCACAATATCTGCGCCCCATTCAAATGGGCGGCATAAAATTGGTGTTGCAAATGTGCTGTCAATGATCAGCGGCACATGGTTTTTATGCGCAATCGCAGCCCATTTTTCAATATCAAACACAGCAAGCGCAGGGTTTGCCAAGGTTTCACCAAAAACAGCTTTGGTATTGGGCTTAAATAATTTCTGGATTTCTTCTTCCGGCGCTTCCGCATCCGCCCAGATACATTCAATGCCTAATTTCTTTAATGTGACGCCAAACAAATTGATGGTACCGCCATAAATTGTTGTTGCGGCAATAAAACTATCCCCAGCGGAACATACATTCAAAATGGACAGCAAAGATGCTGCCTGCCCACTGCTGGTCAGCATGGCGCCAACGCCGCCTTCTAATGCTGCAATTTTCTTTTCTACCGCATCACAAGTCGGGTTTGCAAAGCGGGAATAAATACATTCCATTGGCATATCAAAAAGTGATGCGATTTTTGCGGTTGAATCAAACCGATAGGTGGTAGACTGTACAATAGGCATGACACCAGGCCCGCCATTTTCCGGCTGATATCCTGCGTGCAGGCATTTTGTTTCCAAGTTCATAAAGGATTTCCCCCCTATTTTGAATTTCCGGAATTATTGTATCACACTGCAACCGCCTCGGTCAACCAGACAAAACACTTTCAGAATTATTCGTAAAGGGTTTTGCGGCAAGCAAGGTCAATGCTGACCTGTGTTCCCTTGCCTGGCACAGAAACGACCGAAACCGGGTGGCGCAGGGATTCCAATATCCGGCGGCATAAATATAAACCGATACCTGTGGATTTTTGTTCCTGCCGCCCATTATGCCCCGTAAATCCTTTGTCAAAAATGCGCGGCAAATCTTCCGGGGCAATACCTATGCCTGTATCTGCAATCACTAACGTGGCTTCCCCTGCTAATGTAATGGATACTTTGCCCGCAGGCGTATATTTTAACGCATTGGATAATAACTGTTCGATGACAAATTGCAGCCATTTTTCATCGGTCAGCACTTTACAGCCCAAAGGCGTATAATCCAAAGTGATTTTACTGCGGATAAATAATGGGGCATATTTCCGGACAGCACGGGTGATAATAGCATCCAAATCATACCGCTGGAATACAAAATCACTGGAATCACTGCCAAGCCGTACATATTGCAGCGCCATTTCAGTATATTGCTCAATTTTGAACAGTTCACCGATAATTTCCCGATTTAATGGATGAGATTCACTTTGCAGCAATAACCGCGTTGCGGCAATCGGCGTTTTAATTTGATGCAGCCATAAGGTATAATAATCCATCATTTCAACCTGTGCCGCTTCCATCGCATCTGCCTGCGCACGGTAAGCCTCATATAATACAGTAACCATCTGCTGATAATCGGCTTCAATGATATCCCGTGGTTTGGGCATCCCATCAATATAATAAGGCAATTGGTAAATTGCAGCCTGTACCTGCCCATGGCGCTGCCGCGTCAGCAAAAGGTTCACTGCAAACACAATCGCAGCAATCACAGCACATAATGATAACCCATAGATCACACTGCCCGGCGCAACATCCTGAAGCGCCATCAGCGCTGCAAATATCAAAGCAAAAACCGCAGATAACCCATAAATCAATAAACCATGTTTTAATCCATACATGATAAATCCCTCACAAAATAACCGGCGCCTTTTTTGGTTGCAATAAAGCCATCCAGCCCATAAGCGGAAAGCTTATGCCGCAGGCGGTTGATATTCACGGTCAATGTATTTTCATCAATAAAACTATTGCTTTCCCATAAACGGGTCATCATTGCATCACGGGAAACCACTTGCCCTTGTCCTTCCAAAAGGGCTTGCAAAATACGGAATTCATTGCGGGTAAGCTCTATGGTCTGTCCATGATAAGAAAGCCCCATGCCGGATAAATCCAGCATCACATCCCCATACCATATGATATTGGCATTCCCTGTGAAATGATATGTTCGCCGCAATAATGCGCGGACTTTTGCCATTAAAACTGTTAAATCAAAGGGTTTGGCAATGAAATCATCTGCCCCCATGTCCATTGCCATCACAATATTCATATTATCAGAAGCAGATGAAAGAAAAATCACGGGTACACTGGAAACCCGGCGAATTTCCTGGCACCAATAATACCCATTGAAAAACGGCAGGGAAATATCCAGCAAAACAAGCTGTGGGTCATATGCGGTAAACTGGCTTAAAACGGCAGAAAAATCATCTGCTGTTTGTGCCGCAAGCCCCCAACGTTTTAGTTCAGCAGTCACAACACCTGCAATAATCGGATCATCTTCTACCACAAAAACTTTATACATCATAAAAAAACTGCCCTCCGTTCCTTTTGATTGTACCACAGATATCGCAAATGCACCAAGGAAAAAACAGCAGAGCACTGATAGGATAAAAAAATCCTGCCATATGGCAGGAAAGAACACAAATTGACACATAGCGTCATGATATGATATACCAAAATTGCCCTTTTATTCAGGGCAACGGAATTGGCGCTGTACTTTAACATGGCAGCGGTCAGCCGCCTCTTTTCCCCCTCGCAAATTCTCCCGGGAAAGGAGGCTGCAGGCGTTAAGAAAATAGCCCAGTGGGCTGTTTTTAGCCGTAAGCTGTGCGCCGCTTGTCGGCGCAAGTCATGAACGGCTGTGGGTATGGCTTTTTTGCTGTACATTTTATCGGTAAATGCACGTTGACCGCTCAGAAGGCAGCTGAACGGTCAACATTGTTTTGACTCATCTTAGGCGGCTGACCATGCTATGGCAGCGCCTTTTCTTTATTATAAAGGATGCTGTTTTGCTTTGTCAAGTGCAAGACAAAAAAACACAAAATTCAATGATGCAGTGTGTTTTTTACGAAAGAATTGGTGATATATGGGTAATGCTATTAAACTCATATCGTTGCTGATTATAAAATAAACCCTAATTGCAATCAGTAAAGTGCTCTCCCGCTATCTTGCGGAAAAGTGTTGTATTTTCGCCGGAAATCTGTTATCCTTTAATATGAGGTAATGTCTTTTAGAAATCTTTTTGGAGGAATCCCATGCTTTTAAACTTAATCCTGTCTGGCGACTTGCGCAGCCTGTTTATTGGCGCTTTGCTGTGCATCCCTTCGGTTGTTATCTGCCTTTCTTTTCATGAAGCTTGCCATGGGCTGGCTGCTTATCTGATGGGTGACCGTACCGCAAAAGCTGCTGGGCGTTTGACCCTTGACCCGCTTGCCCATATTGACCCTTGGGGCTTCCTTTGTATGATGCTGCTTGGCTTTGGTTGGGCGCGCCCTGTCCCGGTTGATATCTCCCAGTTCCGCAACCGCCGTTTGGGCATGGGCATTACGGCTTTTGCCGGACCGTTGGCTAATATTATCCTTGCTTTTATCGCATACTTTATTATGCTCATGCTGATGATCGGCGGCGGCTCTGGCATGAACAATTTTTTGCAAATCGTTACCGAACTGTTCTACTATATCGCGTCGCTTTCGGTTGGGCTGGCTGTCTTTAACCTGCTGCCCATCCACCCGCTGGATGGTTCCCGTATCCTTGACGCAATCCTTCCATTCAAAGCGCAAATCCGTTACCAGAACCTTTTGCACCGCTATGGCTCGGTTATCTTGCTTGTTGTGGTGATGTTCATCTGGTGGGGCGGCATTTCGCTGCTGATTCAGCCTGTCCGCAACTTCATTTTTCACGCGGCACAATCCGCCGCCTTTGCCATTGCCGGGATTCCCACATGAACAGTAAACCTTTGACATTCCGGCTCGACCGCTTTGAAGGGCCGCTTGATTTATTGCTGCACTTAATTGCGAAAAATAAAGTCAGCATTTATGATATCCCAATTGCACAAATACTTGACCAATACATGGAAGTGCTGAACCAGGCGCAGGCAATGGATATGGATGTTGCTGGGGATTTTATCGCCATGGCTGCCCAGCTTGTTTATATCAAATCCAAAATGTTATTGCCCCGGCATGAGGAAACCCCCGAGGATGACCCACGCGCCCAGCTTGTCGAAATGCTGCTGGAATACCAACGCATTAAGCTGGCTGCCCCATATCTGCGTGAACATGGCGAATTTGGGCGCGATATCTTCACCAAATCCCCTGAACCGCTGCAAGCAAAAACCCCTATGGAATATCGGCATCCGGTATCTGACCTTGTGCGCGCCGCGCGCAGCCTGCTGCGGCGCACCGAACGCCGTATCCCGCCTTCCGCCAAAGTATTCACCGGCATTGTCGGGCGGGAACCCGTGCCCGTTGGGGAAAAAATCATCCAAATCTTAAACCGTTTTTTATCCCATACCCGTTTAAAATTTTCCCGTTTATTTGACCATGCGCAAAGCCGTTCGGAAATTGTCGCTTTGTTCCTTGCTGTGCTGGAACTGTCCAAAACCCACCGCGTCATGCTTGAAGGGGAAGGCGATGATTTGGAACTAAGGCTCACGCAGCCAGGGGAGGAGGTTCCCCACCATTGAATACCCTGCAAGCGACCTTGGAAGCCATCCTGTTTGCCGCTGGGGATGCTGTGACCATTGCCCGGCTTGCCCAATCAACAGATGCAAAGCCGGATGAAGTGGAAGCCGCTTTATCCAGCCTGGCTGACAGCTATGATTTTGACCAGCGGGGCATTATGCTTGTCCGGATGGAAGATAAAGCCCAACTTTGTTCCCGTCCGGTTTATGCGGCAGCTGTCCGCAAAGCGGTGGAAAGCCGCAAACCCCCACAGCTTTCCCCTGCCGCGCTGGAGGTGCTGACCATTGTCGCATACCGCCAGCCGGTGACACGGGCTTATATTGAACATCTGCGCGGTGTAGATTCTGGCGGCACGGTTGCCAGCCTTGCCGAAAAAGGGCTGATTGCCGAAGCTGGACGGCTGGATGTCCCTGGACGCCCAATCCTTTTCCGGACAACCGATGCCTTTTTACGCACATTCTCTATTTCCAGTCTGGCAGAACTGCCCGAACTGCCAGAACTCACAGAAGGCGAACAACTCCAGCTTTCCGCTGGTGAGGAGCAATCAGAGTGATGATCATCTTTATGCTGGCTTTGAAAATTTTGTGCATCCTGCTGGCTGTCCTTTTGGGGCTGGTTATGCTTGTGCTGCTGGCAATGGTTCCGCGTGCAGGCATCCGCCTGACCGGCAAGGATGGCAGCATCAATCTTTGGGTGCGGTATGGACAAATCCGGCTGCATCTTTACCCACTGCCAAAACGTGCAAAAAAAACAGCACGCGCCCCCAAAAAAGCGCCGCCGGAAAAACAAACAGATGCGCCAAAAGAATCCCGGCATATTGATCTTGGCGACACCATTTGCCTGGTGCTTGGCTTACTGGACGACCTGCGCCATGCCATGCGGATTGATATCCTGCATCTTGATGCTGTGATTGCCACAGGCGATGCTGCCCGCACAGGTACGCTGCTGGGCATGGCTGCCGCGCTTTCGGGCATGATAACCCCAGTTTTACAACAAAGTTTTGATATCCCCCATTATCATATCTATATCGACGGGGACTTCCAGGGGGATAAAGGCCATTGGCAGGCAGAAGCCGCTGTTTCTGTCCGTCCAATCCGCTTATTATGGGCGCTGGCACGGCGCTGGCGTGATATTTTTAACCTTTTTAAACCTGAAAAAACGGAGGCAAAAACATGAGTGAACATCCTATCCGCGACCTGATGACTGAAACCATGGAAAAAATCAAATCTATGGTCGATGTGAATACCATTATTGGTTCCCCAATCCAAACGCCGGATGGCACAACCATTATCCCGGTTTCCAAAGTGACTTTTGGCTTTGGTACCGGCGGTTCGGACTTTGCCCCAAAGGGCAATGCGCCATTATGCTTTGGCGGCGGCGGCGGCGCCGGCGTCACGGTTTCCCCAGTCTGTTTCCTTGTTGTCAGCCGTGATGGGGATGCCCGCATCCTGCCGCTCAATGCCCAGGCGGAAACAACCGCTGACCGCATTGTGGAAATGATACCAGGCGTATTCAATAAAGTATCGAGTTTTGTCAGCAGCCGTCAGGCTGCAAAAAATGCCCCAGAAACCGCAGATATGGCGGAAACGGATGGCGTAGCCGAAGATATCCAGCCTTAAAACAATCATATCCCCCGGAACCTGCTCATATGGTTATATCAGCAGGTTCCATTTTGTACTGTCTAGGGGGATATCCATGAAAAAAATACTGTTCGGGCTGTTCTTTGCCCTGCTGCTGGCACAGCCTGCACAGGCTCTCAGCGCACACAGCGCCATTGTGTTGGACTGCGCTTCCGGTGATGTTTTGTTTGCGCATAATGCAGATGAAATCCTGCCAATGGCTTCCACAACAAAGATTATGACCGCGCTTGTCGCGCTGGATTTTGGCGATTTAGACCGCACGTATACGGTGAAAAAAGCATATACGTTGGTGGAAGGTTCGTCCATGTACCTGCGCGAAGGCGAAACCATTTCCATGCGGGATACCTTATATGGGCTGATGCTGATGAGCGGCAATGATGCCGCTTTAGCTGTTGCGGGCGAATGCGGCGGACAGCAGGCATTTGTTCAGGCAATGAATGATAAAGCGGCTGCCCTTGGACTGACAAATACCCATTTTGATAACCCCAATGGGCTGGACAGCGAAAACCACCATACCACTGCCCATGAGCTGGCAACACTCGCGGCTTATGCCATGCAGAACCCAGATTTCCGACAAATTGTCAGCACGGCGTCCTATACCATGGAAGGGCGCACCATGATAAACCACAACAAGCTGTTAAAACGGTATCCGGATGCAATTGGCATTAAAACTGGATATACCAAAAAAAGTGGGCGCTGTTTGGTTTCCGCGGCTGAACGCAATGGACGACAGCTTGTCGCGGTTACGCTCAATGACCCGGATGACTGGGATGACCATATTGCGATGCTGGACGACGCATTTTCCCAGTTTAAAGAATATGCCCTGCATGAAGCAGGTCAGCAAATCGGCAGCGCCCCTTGTGAAGGCGGGGATATCACGGACTTGCCGTATCAGACAGAACATGATATCAAAATATCGCTCACGCCTGCGGAATATGAAGCGCTGGAAACTTCTATTACCGGGGCAAAATTTATTTATGCCCCGGCTGCAAAAGGGCAAACCTATGGCACCATTACATACACGCTGCATGGGAAGCCGCTGGCACAGGATCAGCTAACATTTACCAAAAGCGCCGCTATGCTGCCCGAAAAGCTGGAATGGTGGGAAATCCTACTGCAAAAAATAGCATCCCTATTGGATGATTTACGAGGAATATTATGAGAGAACGATTGCAAAAACTGATTGCCGCCGCCGGGCTTTGCTCCCGACGCACGGCAGAAACCTGGATTACAGATGGGCGTGTTACAGTGGATGGGCGCAAGGCATCGCTTGGCGACCAAGCCGACCCTGCCCGCCAGCGGATTTGTGTAGATGGCAAACCACTGGCATCCAGTGAACAAAAAGTATATCTGATGTTATATAAACCGCGCGGCTATGTTACTTCGCTGCACGATGATAAGGGACGGAAAGATGTATCCCTGCTGGTGCAGGATTGCGGCTGCCGGGTATATCCTGCCGGACGGCTGGATTATGATTCCGAAGGGCTGCTGATTATGACCAATGACGGCACATTAACCCAGCAGCTTACCCACCCTTCCCATGAAACCAGCAAAACCTATTTAGTGACCGTGCGCGGTGATTTAACACGGATCCCGGCGCTGGGTGAATCAATGGTGATTGATGGATACCGAATACAACCCGCCAAAGTGATGGTGATTAGCCAAGCGGATAACCAGGCACGGCTTTCCATTACCATCCATGAAGGACGCAACCGCCAAATCCGGAAAATGTGTGAACAATGTGGTTTTTCGGTGCGGCGGCTCAAACGCATTGCCGAAGGCACACTGACACTTGACCGCAAGCTTGCCCCCGGCAAATGGCGCGCACTTACCCCGGAAGAAGTTTCCTCCCTGAAAAACACACCTGCCAATGCGGAAAAAGAGGAGAAGGGAACCCGATAATGGTTCCCTTCTCCTCTCTGTTTGGCTTATGCTTTTTCCCGCATTTTCACGGGGAATAAAACTTGGGTTTTCAGTTGTTGTGGATCTGTTATTTTGCTGGGTTCTGTTAAAAAGCGTTCATAGCTGACTGGTTCCATCTCATACTGTGGATGGTTTTCCAACCATTTTGCAATCATATCATGGGCGCCCCCTATGGTGGCATATGGCCCGGTATGGGTTGTGCCGACACATAATACCTCTGGCAAACTGCGTACACCTTGTGCCTGCCCTTCCACAGGAATCAGAAATTCCATATCTGCATTTTCTGGGTCAAAGCCTTCGCCATAGAATGCCATAAGCGGCGGCCTGCCTGCTGGGCGCAAGCCATTTGCCGCAAGCTGCTGATAGGCAGTATCAATCAAATTGCCAATTGCTTTTTCTTCACAAGGGATACAGCGCCGCAGCCCAAATACCTGTTCTGATTCCATTTGCACCAGTGTAACTGTGTAATTTTGTTCCATATGAAAAACCTCCATACTGTGCAGGTCATATGCCATACGGTGTGCCAGCCCCTTCCATTTCAATTCCTGGGTTTTCACCCATTCATATTGCCGCAAGATATATTCCCGCTGCCGCTCTGGGGGTAAAGGCAAGATTTCTGCAATCTCTGCCAAGGGAAAACGATATGCTTTCAGCCGTTCAATTTTGCGCACACGTTCCAGTTGACTGGCTGCATAATAACGGTAACCATTTTCCCCGATTTTCTCTGGGCTTAGCAGCCCAATCGCATTATAATGGCGCAGCATCCTTGCGGATACGCCGCAGAGCTTGGAAAATTCACCGATGGTAAACATATGCCCTCCTGCTTTGTTGATTTGGATTTCAGAACCGGTTCTGTATCTTTAGCTTACACCTTCACATGGTGTTAAAGTCAAGGGATTTTTGCAGATTTTTTACCGTCCAGAAGAAGGGAAAAGTTTTTCGCCGATAAAATGAGAAACCAGGCGTCAAACTGTTTGAACAGATATCATTTTACTGGTTCGCATCCAGCCCTGATGGGCTGTATAAGGTGTTTGATATTGCCATATTTGATATGTCTGCTGTTAGTGCTGGTTTGTTTGATTTCGCATTTGCCTATGTGCGGGTGTTAAAGTCAAGGGATTTTTGCAGATTTTTTACCATGCTAAGCGAAAGGGGAACTTAATATCCATGAAGTGGAAAACAATACATCAGACTGTTTGGGACAACTTAGCCGAAGAAAAACGCCCGATTGTGCTTTATGGCATGGGCGACGGCGCGGATAAAATTTTACAGGTCTTTTCTGCGCGGCAAATTCAGGCTTCCGGTGTTTTTGCCAGTGATGAATTTGTCCGAGGGCATTCTTTTGCCGGATTCCCTGTGCGCACATTGGCACAAACCGTCGAACACTTTGGAAAAGATATTGTGATTGTTTTATCTTTTGCCAGCCAGCGCCCCGAAGTGCTGGAAAAAATGTATACACTGGACAAACAGTTTGATGTTGTTGCACCTGATGTGCCAGTTGCTGGCGATGGCTTGTTTGATTTGGCATTTGCTCATGCACATATGGCAGAATTTGATGCTGTTACGGCTTTGCTTTCAGACAGTTTTTCACAGCAAGTGCTGGATGCTATGATTTGTTTCAAACTAACCGGCAAGCTCTCTTATTTGCAAATGGGGGAATCTGAAAAATCAGAAGCCTTTACGCATTTATTAAAGCCGCATCCTACGGAACATTTTATGGATTTAGGGGCTTATAATGGCGATACGATTCGGGAATTGCTGGGGTATACCCATGGCGCATTTGCGTCTATTGCCGCGTTGGAACCAGATCCCCGCAATTTCCGCAAGCTGTCCGGTTATGCGCAGACACTTTCCGGGGATATCCAGCTAATACAAGCTGGTGCATGGGATTCCGATTGCACCATGACTTTTGCCGCAAAAGCTGGGCGCAATTCCCGTTTATCTGCCAAAGGGCAACAAGTGCAAATGCGTGCGGCGGATAGCATACTGAATGGCGCGCCCTGCACCATGCTGAAACTGGATGTTGAAGGCGCGGAACGCCAAGCTTTGCTTGGCGCCGCTCAAACCATTGCGCAGTGGAAACCTCGTCTAAATGTTGCCTGTTATCACCGCAATGAGGATTTATTTGCATTGCCATTGCTGGTACATCAGTTAAATCCGGATTATGCGTTATATTTGCGGCACCATCCATATGTGCCCGCGTGGGATGTCAATTTATATGCCATTTGACAAACAGAAAAGCCTGATGCCTGCTGTTTTTGCAGGGCATCAGGCTTTCTTTTATGATCCGTTATCGGTTGTTTCTCTGCTTACAGTTTGGTTAAAACGCGGTGCAGGATAATTGCCATTTCCGCGCGGCTGAGTGTGCCGCCTGGATTCAGCATACCATGGTCATTGCCGGAAACAATACCGCTCTGTACCAGTGCTGCAACTGCGTTTTGTGCATATGGGGCAACCAAACCGCCATCCCCAAAGCTGCCAAGCGCTGAAGTTGCACCATATGGCGTGCTCTTGCCGGTTGCATTCAGCGTGCGCTGAATTAACAGCATCGCATCCTGACGGGTTAAGGAATCCGCTGGCTTAAACTGCCCATCTGTTGTACCAGAGGCAATATTCAGCGCCTTTGCGGCTGCAATTGCTTGTGCGTAATAGCTTTCTGATGGAACATCATAAAAGCTGGATGTTGCGGTGGTGCGCAAATCAAACGCACGATAAAGCATTAAGACAAAATCACCGCGGGAAATATTTTGCGCCGGGGCATAATGGCTGGCATCAATGCCGCTGACCACATTGCTCTTGTAAAGATAATCAATGGATGATGCTGCCCAGCTATAAGAAGAACCCACATCAGCAAATACAGCCGATGCTGCCGGGCGCGATACCGAAACTTCAATCGAACCGCTGAATGAACGGTTATTCCGGTCTGTGCCGACATAACTGATCACGGCTGTGCCGGTAAAGCCTGCCGCCGGGACAAAGGCTACCGATGACAGTGCCGGGGAACCGCTCACCATATAGTTAATGCTGGCATTCACTGGCGTACCTGTATTGGCAGGGCTGAGATAACCAGAATATAACTTACCGCTTGCCGCGTCCGGGATGGAGAACCGTACCGAGTTCAGCGAGGACTGTCCCCAGTTGTTGCATACGGTAACAAAATCATTGGTTTGGAATGCAACCGGTTCGCCGGTTGACGCATAATGGATGGTTCCAGCCGTGCCGGAAATCGGGTTATTTTGCTGTGTGCCATTATATGAAATATTGACAGTACCGCTAAAGGATGTATTATCCGTAGAACGTCCAGTGAAAGAGATTTTCGCGGATGTTACCGAATTATTTGCCGGAACAAATGATACTTCATCCAAATATGGGCTGGAATTGCGGTAATAACTGGTCGATGCGGAAACCCTGCTGCTGGAATTGCCGGAATACTGATAATATAATGTGCCTGTTGCGGTGCTTGGCAGGCTGAACCGTACATAGTCCAGGTTATAACCGGTTACGGTGCGGGAATAATTGTTGAAATCATTGACGCTGAAATTCACAGTCCGCCCTGCCTGTGCGGAATAATTGATATCATCCCCACTGCCTTGCCCGACATGGATGATAATATCCCCTGTTGCCTGCCTGCCATTGGTGTTATAGGCGGTGAATGGGATCGTCACCGTGCCGGTGAAACTGTCATTGGGCACAAAGGTGATATCATCAATATATGGGTTTGAGCCACGGTAATAACTGGTGGATGTCGATACCTTGCTGCTTGAGCTGTTGGAATACTTATAATACAAGATGCCGCGGGAGGTGCTTGGCAAAGACCGGAATCGGATATAGTTGAGGTTATAACCGGTTTCATCATTGGAAAAACGGTTAAAATCCGATACCGAGAAATTGACGGATCTACCTTTCGCTGTATCATAAGAAATATCGCCGCTGTCACTGCTGCTGTCATTGCCAACCGTAATCACAACATCGCCAGAAATCCGTCTGCCGCTGGTGTCATAAGCATTAAATGGAATCGTGACGGTGCCGGTGTAATTATTTGCTGGTACAAAAGTGATATCATCCAGATAAGAGCTGGAACTGCGGTAATAACTGGTGGATGTCGATACCTTGGAGCTGGAACTATTGGAATACTTATAATACAATGTGCCGCGGGAAGAACTTGGCAGTGAGGTAAACCGCACATAGTTCACATTATTCCCGGATTCATCCCGGCAATAGCTGTTAAAATCAGACGCATTGAAATTGACTGACCGGTTTTTAGAGGTGCGATAAGTCACATCCCCGCCGCGGCGGTAATCATCATCGACATGGATAATCACTTCACCTGTAAAACGGTTATTATTGGTGCTGTAACCTGTGAATGGGATGGTTACCGTACCGGAATAATTGCTTGCCGGTTCAAAGCTGATATAATCCAGATATGGGCTGGAATTGCGGTAATAATTTGTCCCCGTGCTGACGCGGCTGTTGGAGCTGGAATAACGGTAATACAAAATGCCGCGGGAAGAACTCGGCAAATCGGTGAAACGGATATAGTTTAAGTTATAACCGGTTTCATCGTTGCAGTAATCGTTAAAATCGTTTACAGAGAGGTTCAGCGTCCGATTGCGGTCAACGCTGTATTCCAAATCGCCATAGTCATCATCATCGCCGCCTGTGCCGACAGAAATTTGGATTTTGCCGGTATAGGTTTCGCTGTTCATGCTGTATGCGGTATAATTGATGGTTGCAGTGCCGTTATAACCATTTTTCGGCACAAAGCTGACCTTATGGATATATGGCGAACCGCTGGATTTATATTTTGTGGATGGGTTAATCTCCTGATTATAACTATTCTTATCCGAATAATCATAATACAGCCTGCCCTGGTTAGAAGAGGGCTGTTCAAACACAACCGAACTGAGCGCCTTGCCGGTGAGGGAAATACAGATTTCATTGAAATCATTGGCAATGAAGCTGACGGGCTCATTTTCCTCGGTGCGATAGCGCATGGCGCCCGCTACAGGGCGGTTGACTGTAACATTACAAGTCATTGCGGCATATTGCTTGCCATTGACGGTTGGGGTAACGGTAATTGTGGTGGAACCAGCAGCTTTGCCCTTGATGGTGCGGCTGGTACCCGAGCCGGAATAGGTTGCATATGCCGGGGCGCTGTTTTTCCAAACAGCGCTTGCCTTAGCGCCCTCTGGGATGCCGTTGACGGAAAGGGTAGCTTCCTGGTTAGGGTTCAGCGTCAGGGTTGAGGACGAAAGTGATAAGGTAAATTCAGAAATCGTGACCTCACAGGTTTGCGTTTTGCCGCCTGCGGAAACATGGACTTTGGTTTTTGCGCCGACTTTTGCCTGCCCGGATGCTTTCACAGTGACATTGCTGCCGTTGTAAGAAACGGTAACAACCGCAGTATTTTCACTTTCTGCCTTAGAAATACTAGCACCTGTTGGCAAAGTAACAGACATTGTCTTGCTGGTGCCTGGTGCAAGTGATAATTGTGGTTCAAACTGAATGCTGCCTGCCATATTGACATTTACAGTGCAGCGTGCTGTTTTGCCATTTGCTGTTGTTGCAGTAATCACAGCCTGCCCAACAGATACCGCAGTAACAACGCCGCCATTTACTTTTGCAATCGACTCATCATTGCTTGACCATGTAACAGTTGGATCTGTTGCATTTTGTGGAACAATTGATGGTTCCAAAGCAATTGTCTGCCCAACATCCAAAGAAGCACTGGAAGGACTTAGTGAAATGCTAGTAACCTGGACAGCCGTTGTACTGACCGTTACTTCACAAGTTGCTGTTTTATCACCGTCTTTTGTTTTCGCTGTGATTGTTGCTTTGCCTTTCATGCGACCGGTAACCTCGCCATCTTTTACCGTCGCAACAGCGGTATCACTGCTTTCCCAAGTAATATCTTTACTTGATGCGTTACTTGGTTGCACTGTGGCTTTCAAAATGACTTTCCCATTTACAGGAATTTCAGCTTCTGTACGGTCTAATGTAATTCCAGTAACATGATATACTTTAACTGTTACGTCGCATTTTTTGCTGAAATTCCCCTCATTAGCTGCCGCTGTAACTTCTGCTGTTCCTTCAGCCAAACCAGTTACTGTACCATCCGAACTCACACTGACATTCCCTTGCCCTTGTGTTACCTTCCAGTTAACCCCTTTCACTGTAGCGTTCTCAGGAAGAATTATTGCAGTTAACTTTTTAGCTTCATTCAAACCTAATTCGAGTGTTTGCGGTTCCAGAGTAATTCCTGTAACAGGAACATTTTTAACTTTAATATTACATATACCATGTATACCAGAACCATCTGTAGCGGTAGCAGTAATTGTTACATCTTCACCACTTCCGCCAACACCAGCGCTTACACCTCTTACTACACCGTTATGGTCTACGGTAGCAACGCTTGGCTTTGAACTTTTCCATTCAAGCGTTTTGTTTGTAGCACCAGACGGCTTCACAGTCGCTGAAAGATTTAGCTCTTGACCTACGCTCACTTCTGCGGTATCTGGAGAAATTATGACTTCCTCAACAGGAACACTCACTGTTATGTTACAAGTTACACTTGTATTAGAACCATCCGCAGCTGTAGCTGTAATTACAGCAGTACCACCAGAAATTGCTGTTACAGTAGCGCTATCTGCATCTCCTAAAACTGTAGCCACACCTGGGTCACTTGACCGCCAATTGATACTTTTATTTTTAGCATCTGATGGGTTCACTGTAGGATATAGTGTAACAGTCTTGTTAGCCCCTGTGTCAAGTGTTGCCGATGTTTTATTCAGTGAAATGCTTGTGACAAGTTTAGTATCTTCTACAACATTAACATAACAGGGAGCAGATATCGTTGTATCGGCTTTGGATGTTGCGGTAATCGTAGCTTCGCCTTTACTTCTTGCAAGTACAGTTCCATCCGGAAGGACTTGGGCAATCTGATCATTGCTGCTAGTCCATGTGATATTTTTGTTTGTCGCATTTGCCGGACTTACAGTAGCTGTAAGTTTTTCGTTAGAACCCGCTACAAGTGTCATCATATACTTGTTAAGCCCAATACTTTCAACTGGAATATCCGCCGGTGGTTGTTGTGGAACAACAGTTACGGTGCAAGTTTTTGTTTGACCACCAAAACTCGCTGTAATATTGGCAATTGATTTTGTCGTAACATTTTGTGCTGTTACTAAACCAGACGCCGAAACAGACGCAACGCCACCATCATCACTTGACCAAAAAATATTTCTCTCATTAGTTACTTGAGTACCATCGGAATATATTATCACTGCACTAAGTTGCTGCGTTTTCCCGACCTCAATTGTTGTTGAAGCTGGATTTATTTCTATCTTATCAACTGTTGCATCCGCAGCAGGTGCCGCAAACGCCGCCGGCATCATCCCCGCCAGCAGCATCACCGCAAGCACCAGCGCCATGCAGCGCCTGCCTAATCTATTCCATCGTAGTTTCATAGTTGCATTCTCCCTTTCATGGTTGTACACAGCTATTGTAACGCATTTGCGGCGAAATTTCCAGTGTAATTTGTGTGGATGCACAAATTGTAAGGTATCTGCAACATTTCGCCGCCATAGCGCGCCCTCCTCTTCCTGTTCCATCCATTTTAGTGCCCACCAATCTTTGCATCCTTCCAAATAAAACGCGCCAACCACTTGATAATATCTGCCGGATTTTTTATAATAGGATTAAACCTTTGCTTATTGTTTGCCCTGCAAGCATCAAAGGGGGAGAGTTTCATTTATATATACCAATGGGGATGGCAGGCTTTGGATTCTCAGCCTTGCCGCATCCAAGCAGGATTTATGATACGTACTGCCGTGGAGGTAATATCTGGTGAATAGGAAAAAGAATAAGACAACACGCTTTTTGACAAGAAGCCTGATTATAATAATCATCCTGTGTATCTTTATTTTTGCATTCCTTGCATTCTATATGAACAGGAAAAGTGCAGACACCATCAGTGAAGTCGGCGAAATCTATATGTCCAGCATGAGTGAACAGATTTCGCTGCACTTTGGCACAACCATGAAGCTGCGGCTTTCCCAGGTGGAAGCCATGGTAAAAACCAATCCGCCTGGCAGCGCCAGCCCACAGGCGCTGCGCGAAGCGCTTGCTTATAACGCCCATGCCCGCGGCTTTGATTATTTGGCGCTTTATTCCAACGATGGCGATTTTGAAATGATTTATGGCGACCAAATCCGGCTCATCGATCCTGAACCATTTTTAGAATCGCTAAATGAGGGCGAAGCAAAAATCGCTGTTGGCAGGGATGCGCAGGGTAACGACATTGTGCTGGTCGGGGTTTCCAGCAATTACCGTATGCTAGAAACCGGTGAAACCTGCACAGGCATTGTTGCCGCGCTTCCTGTTTCGTACATAAGCGATACCCTTTCGCTGGATAAAGAAGACACTTTGGTTTATTCCCATATTATCCGTAAAGATGGTACCTTTGTCATCCGCAGCGGCGATACCCACCAACTGAATTATTTTGACCGCATCCGTGAAACCTTTGACGAAGTTGACGACGCCGACGCAGAACCTTATGTCGAAGGACTGCGCGCCGCAATGAGCAATAATGAAGGGTATTCTGTGGTCATGCAGATTGGCGATGAACGCCGCCACCTACACTGCACAAAACTGGATTATTCGGAATGGTATCTTGTTTCCATCATGCCATATGGCAGGCTGAACACCATTGTCAACAGCATGGGGCACCAATGGATTTTCATGGTGCTTGGTGGCTGCAGCATTATCCTGCTGGTGCTTTTGTTTGTTTTCTACATTTACTTCCAGCTAACCCGCCAACAAATCCATGCGCTGGAACGTGCCCGCAAAGAAGCGGAACACGCAAATAGAGCCAAAAGTGAATTTTTATCCAACATGAGCCATGACATCCGCACGCCGATGAATGCGATTGTCGGCATGACAGCAATTGCCACGGCAAATATCGGCAATGCCCAGCAGGTGAAAAACTGTCTGCGGAAAATCACCCTTTCCAGCAAGCATTTGTTAGGGCTTATCAATGATGTGCTGGATATGTCCAAAATTGAAAGCGGCAAAATGACCTTAAGTGTTGACCAGGTATCGCTGCGCGAAGTGATGGACAGCATTGTCAATATTGTACAGCCTCAAGTGCGGGCAAAAAACCAGCGGTTTGATGTGTTTATTCATGATATCATTACCGAAAATGTATGCTGCGACAGCGTCCGCCTGAACCAGATCCTGTTAAACTTCCTGTCCAACGCGATTAAGTTTACGCCGGATGGCGGTTCGATTGAGGTGGCTATGTATCAGCTTCCTTCTGAAAAAGGCGAAGATTATGTTCAGGTGCATTTCCGCATCAAAGATAATGGCATTGGCATGTCGCCGGAATTCAAAGAGAAAATTTTTGAATCCTTTATCCGTGAAGACAGCGCCCGCGTCCAAAAAACCGAAGGTGCTGGGCTTGGCATGGCGATTACAAAATATATTGTCACCGCGATGGGCGGCACCATCGACGTGGACAGCGAACCTGGCAAAGGAAGTGAATTCCATGTAGCACTTGATATGGAACGCGCACTGATCGAAGAAGTTGAAATGATCCTGCCGGAATGGAATATGCTGGTTGTTGATGATGATGAAACCCTTTGCCAAACAACGGTAAGTTCCCTCAAATCCATTGGCGTCAATGCCGACTGGACACTGGACGGAGAATCTGCTGTCAAAATGGTTGCAGAACGCCACCATATGCGCAATGATTACCATGTCATTTTGCTGGACTGGAAACTGCCTGGCATGGATGGCATTCAAACCGCACGGGCAATCCGCCAACAGATGGGCGATGATATCCCAATTTTGCTGATTTCCGCCTATGACTGGAGCGAAATTGAAGACGACGCCAAAGCCGCAGGCGTCAGCGGGTTTATTTCCAAACCGCTGTTCAAATCGACACTATTTTATGGGCTGAAAAACTTTGCGGAAAACATTCAGGAAATCCAGGAGGCTTTGCCGCAGGAACCCGAATCCAATCTAGCTGGCAAACATGTGCTGCTGGCGGAGGACAATGACCTGAACTGGGAAATTGCCAACGAACTGCTTTCCGAATTGGGCTTAATTCTTGACTGGGCAGAAAATGGTCAAATCTGTGTGGAGAAATTCCAGCAGTCCGCACCCGGCTATTATGATGCAATCCTGATGGATATCCGTATGCCGGTTATGACGGGCTATGAGGCGGCGCAGGCCATCCGCGCAATGGATCGGACAGATAACGATATCCCGATTATTGCAATGACCGCAGACGCCTTCTCAGAGGATATTAAGCGGTGTCTGGACTGCGGCATGAATGCCCATGTTGCCAAACCGATTGATATGCGTGAAATTGTGTTCCAGCTTGAAAAATATATTAACCATACCGCCCCAGATGGGCAGTAACAAAAATTTCCCCGGAGCCGCGTCAAGCAAGGCATCCGGGGAATTTTATATGTGTGCCGATATTTGGGTTTTTCCTGTGTCAGCGGAACTGGTTCAGCCTGGGCATATACGTATATCCGATTGATGCAAGGCAACGTTCCAGCGAACGGCGCGAAATATCTTCGGTATCGCATAAAACGTCCAAATCCGCATAGCGGTTGCGCAATAATGTATTGACAACACTCAATAATATTGCTGGGTCATTGGGCAGCGCCATCATTTTCTCCCTCCTTATCCTGCGGCTGCACAGCAGCCTGTTTTTTCTTCCATATTGGGGCATCCTGCGGCGCGTCAAGCTGTGGAATAAACAAGAACTTGCGCACCAGGAACAGTGCCGCAATGGATATCACCGCGCAGAGGTTTTCCAGCGGCGAGGTATGTTCGACAATCATTTGCCGCGCAATTGCCAGCAGCATAATCTCAATCACCGAATCCAATGTATGGCTGTATAACATTTTGACAAACTCTACCCCGATGACCAATGTTGCTGCAATGCTCAGGTATTCTGAAAAAATGCTTGGCTTGCCAATCAGCGCCGCAGGGCTGATATCAAGGATCAGCCCGATAAATCCAATAAACAATGTTCCCATCATCAGCAGCCCAACCAGCATTTCAAATGCGTTTGATAACCGCCGCAGGATTTCCCGTAAATCCAGTTTCACAAATACACCCTCCTTTGTTACCGATTTGCTGTACGCCCATAAAAAAATAAGTATTGCTGCAAAACGCCCGCAAATTCCCCATATTGCTCCACCGGGAACTGTCCGCCATAATGCGCCTTACAGATTTTCTGCATCCAAGTGTCCACTGGGAACGCGGATAAATCATGCAGCCCAAACAGCCGCACACACGCTGCCACCTTTTTCCCAACCCCTGGCAGTGCCAGCAGCGCTTCTTCTGCCTGCACCGCAGGCAGAGCGCAGATCTGCTGTGCGTCAAAATCGCTGTGGGCAATGGCATAAATATATTTGTCCCGATATCCTAAGCCAATGGCGCGCAGCTGCGCAAGGCTTGCCCGCGCAAGCTGCGCTTTATCCGGAAAGGTGTCATAGCGTTCCCCGGCGCTGTCCCGGCACGGCGTGCCCCATGCGCGGCACATCGCTTCTACTGTATGTTGAATGCGTGGGATATTATTATTCTGCGAAATCACAAAAGTTATCAGCGTTTCCCATAAATCCTGCCGCAGAATGCGCAAGCCGCTGCCATACCTGACCGCCTGCTGCAAAAATACATCGCTTTCAGGCACTGCCGCGCAGATTGCCGCATAATCGGTATCCCAATCAAAATAACTGCGCCATTTTTCTGTGAACCCTGCCTCGTCGGTATCCAAATCCAGCATATCCCCTTGCTGCCGCACACGTATACAGTCTTTGCCGGCGCAGATCCGCCACCAGCCATCCTGCTGCCGTGCCATGCGGAAGCACTGCCCGGATGCTGCAATCTGCTCCAAATCGCAGGGCGTTAATCGTTTGCTGATCATTTGGCACAGCCCCTTTCCTTCGTCTTTTGCCTATGCCATATTATAAAAGAAACACCGGGTACCCTGCAACCCCAAATCCGCCGCCCATCAACAAATGCCCAAAATCCTTTCAGCATATCACCGTCAGGCAATCACCATCATGCTACACAAAAAATATTTGCAAAAATCCGAAAAAAGCAGTTGAAATGTATAAGGAAAGGTGTTATACTGTGGTCAGAATCAATGTTAAACATTTCACAAACTTGCCCCTAAAAACTATTTGGGAGGGATTCTCTTGGAAATTAAAACCGTAACCGTTATCGGCGCGAACGGTACCATGGGCTGTAATATCTCTGGTATCTTCGCTTCCTTCGGCAATGCCAAAGTCTATATGGCGTGCCGCAGCATGGAAAAGGCCGAAAAAGCTGTCGCTCGTGCAGCCAAGTCTGTCCGCGCAGAAGCAATCGCAGAAAACCTGGTGCCCGCAACTTTCGACGACCTGCCGAAATGCGTCGCGGAATCCGACCTTGTTTTTGAATCCGTATCCGAAAACTTCGATACAAAACAGGATATCATTGACCGCATTGCAGATCATGTCCGCCCGGACGCGATTTTGGCAACCGGTACTTCTGGTCTGTCCATCGATAAGCTTGCGGAAATGTACCCAGAAGCACTGCGCTCCCGGTATATTGGTATGCACTTCTTTAACCCACCATATACCATGACCTTGTGCGAAATTATTGAAAGCGAATATACCGACAAGCAGATGTCTGCCGACCTGATGGAATATTCCAAAAAGAAACTGGTGCGCACTGTTGTCAATGTTGCAGATACTGCGGCGTTCCTTGGCAACCGCATTGGCTTCCAGTTTATCAATGAAGCCTGCCAGTATGCGGAAATGTATAAGGACAGCGGCGGCATTGACTATATTGACGCAATCCTTGGTCAGTTCACCGGGCGCAATATGCCGCCAATCGCAACGGCTGACTTTGTCGGGCTGGACGTTCATAAAGCAATTGTGGACAACGTTTACGCCAACACCAAGGACTATGCCCGCTCCACCTTTGTCATGCCCGAATATATGCAGCGCCTTATCGATGAAGGCAAGCTCGGACGCAAGGTAAAACAGGGGCTTTATAAAACCGTTATCGGCGAAAACGGCAAGAAAATCCAATATGTTTACGATATCGACTCGGGTGAATACCGCGAAAAAATCCGTTATTCCTTCCCATTTGCCCGCAAAATGATTGATTACCTGCATCAGGGCGACTACAAAATGGCGTTTGATTCGCTCAAGTACAATCATTCCATTGAAGCGGAAATTTGCCTGTCGTTCCTCATCAAATATGTGCTGTACTCCATTACCGCGGCAAAACTTTCTTCTGACGATCTCCATGCGGCAGACGCCGCGATGGCAACCGGGTTTGGCTGGGTGCCCCCGCTTGCAGTCGTTGACGCCCTCGGCGGCAAAGAAGAATTTATGAAGCTTGCCCAGCAGCGTCTGTCCAGCGAGCTGCTTGCGCGCATTAAACTGAAAGATACCCTGAAAGACCTGCCGAATGGTTCGCATTACGATTTCCGCAGCTATTTCAAGGGCAAGCAGTGAGTAAGGGAGGCGCAATGTTATGAATAAAGTATATGTACTGGGCGGCGCCCAGACCGATTTCGAGCGCAACTGGAGCCGTGAAGGCAAAAATATCGTGGCAATGCTGCGCGAAGTCATGTCCGATGGTTGTCAGGACGCGGATATTACCTATGATGATATCATTTCCCTCAACGATGAAGGGCGCGTTGCCTGCTATGTTGGCAGCTTCCTTTCCGAACTTTACAACGACCAGAGCCATGTCGGCGCGCTGATGACCGAAGTGAACCCGGCCTTCTTTGGGATGCCGTCTGTCCGTGTTGAGGCGGCGTGCGCCGCTGGCGCGGCTGCCATTGACCAGGCAATTACCAAAATCAACGCTGGTGAAGCGGATGTTGTCATTGTTGTCGGCTGGGCACTGCTGAACACCGTCGATGCCGCAACCGGCGCGGCTTATACCGCGCGCGGCACTTATGTTGAAAAAGAATCCAAATCTACCGATGGGCTGCCCAACCTCTATTCCCGGATGACTGACGCTTATCTGGAAAAATACGGCGTACCGGCTGACCGTGTGCTGAAAGCGCTTGCCCATCTGACCGAAACCGCTTATGAAAACGGCAAACGCAACCCGAAAGCACAGACCCGCAAACTGTTTATGAACGAAAAACAGGCAAATATGCGCGGCTGTGCCACCAACCCGATTGTCGCTGGCAAGCTGGCGCAGTCCGACTCCAGCCAGGTCACAGACGGTGCGGCTGTTGTCATTCTCGCAAGCGAAGAATTTAAGCAGAAACACTGCCCAAACCGCACCCTGCCGATTATCAAGGGCCGCGGGTTCCGCGTTGCGCCAATGGTGCTTGCCACCAAATTGGCAGAAGCCCGCGTCAGCGATTATCTGCTGCCTTGGACACGCAAAACCGTAGAAGAAGCGTACAAGGTTGCCGGGCTTACCGTTGACGATGTTGACGTATTTGAACTGTATGATTACTACACCGCAGGCGAGCTGATTGAGCTTGGCTGTGTTGGGCTTTGCAAGCCCGGCGACGAATGCCGCCTGATTGAAGATGGCGTCATTGCTTTTGATGGTGACAAGCCTGTCAACCCGTCCGGCGGGTTAATCGGCGGCGGGCATCCACAGTCCGCAACCGGCGTGCGGATGCTGCTTGACCTTTACAAACAGCTTACCGGCACGGCTGGCGCCTGCCAGGTGCCAAAAGAAGTGCGCAATGGGCTGATGCTCAATATGGGCGGCTCTGCGACTTCCAACTATGCGTTCATCCTTGGGATGGAATAAAACACACATCTCTTCATCTCTCTTTTACCCATGCAGATTTAC